>NZ_CP006720.1:900000-1132608 GCF_000565195.1 Spiroplasma mirum ATCC 29335
AGTTTTTGCTAAATAATATTTAACGGCCTCCATTAATTTGGTAATCGGAAAGGCCTTATTAATTGGCATTAATTGATTACGGATTTCATCATTAGGTGCATGTAACGAAATTGCTAAATTAAATTGGGTTTGTAAATTGGCAAATGCCATAATTTTTGGAACTAACCCACAAGTAGAAATTGTAATGTGACGGGCCCCAATTTGATAACCTTTTGGTTCATTCACAATATTGACAAAATTAATAACATTTTCAAAATTATCAAAGGGTTCTCCGATCCCCATTACTACTAAGTGACTTACCCGTTCATGAGAAGTTTGCAAATAATTATTAACCATCACAACCTGGGTCACAATTTCAGCGATGGTTAAATTACGAGTTTTTTTCAATAAACCCGAAGCACAAAAACCACACCCCATATTACATCCGACTTGGGTTGTGACACAAACCGAATTTCCATAACTTTGGCGCATTAAAACCGTTTCGATTTTAAAACCATCAGGTAATTTAAATAAAAATTTAATCGTTCCGTCTTTTGAAACTTGTTGAGTTACAATTTCAAAAAAGTTAATTTGATAAATTGTTTTTAATTTATCCCGGTCACTTTTTGAAATATTCGTCATTTCGTCAAAAGAATAAATATTTTTACCATATATTCAATCATACAACTGACGGGCCAAATATTTTTTAAAACCCTTTTGGACTAAATCATCTTGTAACTGCTGCTCTGTAAAACTAAAAATTGATTCCATCAATGCCACTCCAATTATCTTTCTTTTATTTTATCATATTTTAATCTATTATTTAATGCTAAGGTTAAGCCAATAGTTTTTCAGTCCTTTTATTTTAACAAAAAAATATTCATTCTTTCTTGACAGAATGAATATTTGTTGGATTTATTATTTAGGTTGTGGTTTTTGTTCGCGCATTTCTTTTAATAATTCTTGCATATATGGTTTAATAACTTCTTGTTCGCCCCCATATACACATTGAACTGAAGTTCCACGAATTAAAACTCCCGCACAACCACCTAATGCTTTGATTCCTTCGGGATCAACTTTTGTATTATCAACAACTGTTAATCGTAAACGCGAAGCACATGAATCAACACCGGTGATATTAGCTTCTCCCCCTAAAAATTCAATAATTTTACGAGCTTTTTCCCGTTTAGCATCATCACCTTTACCGGCCGCTGCTAACACAACTTGGGCATCTTTGTCTTTCCCTGTTTGTTTTGCTTTAAAGTCCGCTTTAGTATATAACTTATCAGCTGCTCCTTCGCGACCTGGCAAGGCAATTTTTCCATATTTAATTGCAAAGTAGAAGGAAAAGAAGTAAACCGGGATAAAGATGGCTCCCACTCATAATATATGGTAGAAGTTAGTTCCTTTTCCACTAATAAATGGAATAATTCCAAAGACAATAAAGTCAATGAATCCTCCTGACACGGTCATTGAGGTGTGGGCATGTAATAATCCCATTAGCATAAATGAGATTGCACATAATGGCATATGGACACCATAGAATAACCATGGTGCAACAAATAAGAAGGTAAATTCAATTGGTTCAGTAATTCCGGTTAAGAAACACGTAAAGGCGGCTGAGAAATAAATCCCCATCACTTTTTTCCGGTTTTCTTTCGGAACGGCAAACCACATTGCTGTTGCTGCTGCTGGTAATCCAAACATCATGAATGGAAATTTACCAGTTTGGAAACGACCAAGGTTTAATCCTAAATCTTGAATTTGGGTAAAGGTTACCCAGGGATCAGCAATAATTTTATACATAATTGTTTGATCTCCAACTGCCGCGATGGTATTTGGATTTAAATGTGATACCCAGGCGGCAACTAAAACTTGGGCTTGATCATTTGTAATGGTACTCATATCAAATTTAGGAAGTTGAACCCCCCCCACTGTTAACCCATTGATTTGGGCTAAGAAATCTTTATAATCCAATGGTTTATTCATAACATTATTAATTAAATCTGGCATTGAACCACCAGCTTGGGTTCATCATAATGGTGAATAGAACACATGGTGTAGCCCAAAAGGTACTAATGAACGTTCAAAAATCTCAAAAATTAATGAGTCTAACCCCACTGGTAATTTCCCAGAGTTGTTACCAAATCAAGCTAAGGCTGTCCCAATTAACGGCCAGATAAACATAAAAATAAAGGCCAACGGAATAACAGCCATGAAAGTAATAATTGGAACTAATTTTGATCCACTAAAGAAACTTAAAGCGGAAGGTAATTGGGTTTTGTGGAAATGATTATATGCTCAGGCAGCAACCGCCCCCACAAAAATTCCTCCAAATACCCCAGTGTTTAGTGAATTAATCCCTAAATTAGCGGTTGTTAATTTATTTTGAACCGCTCAGGTTGAACCATAATAGAATAATAATCCGTATGAATCAACTTGGGTACTACTTGCATGAATAACTAAATGATCAGCATTTTTAACTAATTGACCATAAGAATCACTGGTGCGCATTCAGTTTAATAATTGCGTGGGATCCATTAAGGATGGATTGCGCAAGGAATCGGTGTTAACAATTAATCCGGAGAAGATTACTTTACTATCAGTCCCAATTATATCAACAGTATATTGATAATGGGAATATTCATTGTGCAAGAAAGCAAATTGAATTGCATTAAAGACTAAAAATCCAATCATCGCGGTTAAGGCGGCAACTCCAGCGTCTTCAGTATAAGCCATCGCTACTGAAATTGCAAATAAGACTGGTAAGTTACCAAAAGCGATGTTCCCCATTTGGTTTAAAAAGTTACCAAAATATCAGGCGGCACTATTGGCGTCAACTTTGGAAGTAATCGTTGCTCCAACACCAAGAAAAATCCCGGCAATTGGTAAGAGCGCAATTGGTAGTAAAAAGGCTTTACTTAATTTACTTAGGGTTCCCATTGTTCGTTGGTTTGATTGCTTTCATCAAGCGCGCGAGACAAATGGTTTTAACTTTGTTTGTTTGACTTCACTCATCGTCAAGTATTCCTTTCTGCTAATTAATACATATAAATAAATTAATTATTAAGTTATTCAAATAAACAGGGCTGATAAGGCAATAACAAAGAAAAACATGGCGGCAAATAATGAGATATTGCGCTTAAAATAACTCCATAAATTTAAATTCCGCTTGCTATAGTAATCTTCGGTTTTTGCTAGCCAGTGGCGAATGAAAAATCATAACCACAAGAAAAAAAAGCTAACTACTAATCCGACAATAAAAATTGATAAATAAGTAATATTTTGACTAGTCATCTTAATTTAATTGGATCCTATTTGCATTATTAATTTACCAAACCTATCTATTAAAATTTATTTCTAATTAATTTTATTTACACTAAAATATTTATAACCCCTAAACTTAAATAGTGCAAGGATAATTCCTAAAAATTTTTAAACTTTTCAGAAATATGAAAAAAGTTAGTAATTTTAAGAATTTTCCTGGACCGTAGAACAATAAGAAATTTTCTTGTTATTCTACTGATATTTTATTATAAAAAAAAATAAATTTTACCTTTTATTTTTAAAATTTTCAGAAATAAATTTTAAATAAAATAAAAAAATTATATAATTTCCAGAAATTATTCGGCATTTTCATTTGAAATTTTATAAAAGTTTAATGTAAAATTATTACAGGGATTCAGCAAATTATTTTCACAATAGAAGAGGGTATACAAGGTTATGTTAAAAGTACTTGAGTATGATAAAGCAAATTTGACTGATACAGAAATTTCAATTATTGAAAAAATCATTGAAGATCCAAAGTTTTTTACTAATAAAACAATTACCGAATTAGCCAAAAATTATTATGTTTCCGAGTCCACAATCACCAGAATGGCGAAACATTTAGGTTATAAAAATATTAAAAGACTCCAAATGCATGTTTATGAACGTTTAAATTTCTTATCAAAAAATTATTATATTAATGACACATTGGCCTTAGAAAACATTGTTAATAATATTCGGGTCTATTATTCTTATAGTATTCACGAAACAATTGACAACTTAGATTTACCAGTTTTAGATGGTTTGATTAATAATTTAGTTATTAAAAAAAGGATTTTTACATTTGGAATAGGGACTAGTTTCTTACCCTGTCGTGTCTTAAGTAATAATCTGAATATGATTGGTCATAATTGTTTTGCCACCGAAGATGTTCATAGTTTAATAGTTATGATGCAAAATATGGAACCAGAAGATTTATTAATTATCTTCAGTAAATCTGGTGTAACAAAAGAAATTGTTTCAATCATCAATTTAGCTAACAAGTTTAATATTGAGGTTGCGTTAATTACCAATAACAAAGAACTTAATAAATTATATCAAATAAAACATTTATTATTATTTGAATTACATTCCCAAGAAAACGAAGGGTTTCCGTCCTTATCCTTATCTGCTAAAGTTGTTCAAATTTTAATTGCCGATATTATTTTTTGTGCGTTAATTAAAATCAAACAACCTGATTTAGAAGATAAAATTATTCGGGCAAATAACTTAACAAAAAATTGAAATGATGAAAATTTTTAAGTAACGGGAAATTACAATTATTAATTATAAACAATTATCAATACAACAGATCAAATGTGATCTTATATTAATCATTAATTACTTATTAACTTGAACATCTTAGCCACATTATTATTAGCGTTTAAGATGTTCTTTTAATTTGGGCTGGTTAGTTTTTGCTATCAGCTGGCTCGTGGTTTTTATAATAATCAAACATTGCTTTGGTATAGTTAAAAACACTACCATACTCGCTAACAACGGCTTTTACACTCGTATCGGCTTTAAGTTTTCCGGCATTTAAATATAAAATCCGCTCACAAAAGTGTTTAATTTCTTCCATATTATGATATTATGGGATACCAATAACATCGCCCGATTATTGGCAATAATATTTTATTTATTTCTAAAAAAGTAAAAATAATTTTTTTAACTTCAATATCTAGCCCCGAGGAAATTTCATCTAAAATAACTAAATCCGGTTGGTGAATTACTGCTAACAAAATATTTAAGCGCTGTTGTTGACCACCCGATAAGCTATTAATATTTTTTTTCGCTAAATTAGTTAATTGATAAGTTACTAGTAAATTCAACACTTCATCCTTTTGGCATTTAATATTAAAAGTATCACAATAATAAATCATATCCATCACGGTAATTCCCATTGGGTATTTTAAATCTTAGAACTGAATACCAATTTGTAAACCCAGACTTTTAATTACTTCCCCACGCGTTGGGGGTTTGGGGGGTACTGATTCCCGCAATTAATTTCACTCAGAGTTGATTTTTCACTCCCATGAGCTCCAATAATTCCAATCCGCTCACCAGCATGGATCACAAAAGAAAAATCTTTAATGGCGGTTTTGGTTTGGTATTTCTTGGTTAAATTATGCACTTTGACAATTACTGCTAACATTAACTCTGAATTCTCCTTGTTTATTCCTTATAATAAGTATACCTATTTTTTAACTTCTTGAAAACTGAAAAGTTTAAAAAGGAAACTCTATGCAAAAATGGTAAAAAATAAATGGAGCAAAAGAAAAACCTAAGATTAATCTTAGGTATTAATTAGTTTTTAACAACTTTCTCTTCGTAAGCTTCTACAATATCGCCTTCTTTAAGATCATTATAGTTTTTGACAGTTAACCCACAATCACTGCCTTCTTTTGCTTCTTTAATATCATCTTTTAAGTGTTTTAGCGAAGACAATTCGCCTTGATAAACAACAACGCCATCTCTTAAAATACGAACTTTTGATTTTCGGGGGATAACCCCATCAATGACATGACATCCCGCAATTGTTCCAACTGCTGAGTGTTTAAATAATTGGCGAACTTCGGCTTGTCCGGTTACTACTTCTTCAATTACTGGGTCAAGCATTCCCTTCGCCGCCGCTTCAATATCTTCGATAACTTTATAAATCACATTGTATAAGCGAATTTCAACACCATCTTCATCTGCTTTTTTTTCGCACTTGGGCAGTTGGTCGCACATTGAAACCAATAATTAAGGCTTGACTGGCTAGCCCTAATGTCACATCACTATTGGAAATCCCCCCCACTGTTGCGCGAATAATGTTAACTTTAACCCCAGGAATTTTAATTTTTTGTAAACTTGCTTGTAAAGCTTCAACCGTCCCTTGGGTGTCAGCTTTTAAAATTAAATTAATCTGTTTTAACTGCCCATCTTTAATTTGATCAGATAACGCTTCTAACGAAAAGGCTTGCGATTTATGGCGTTTTTTAATAATATCATTAGTTTTTCGTTTTAAAGCAACTTCGCGGGCTAATTTTTCATCTCGAAAGACCATGAATTTATCACCGGCATTCGGAACTTCATTTAATCCGTGCATAATAACTGGAGTTGAAGGACCAGCTTGCTTAATTTTTTTTCCGGTTTCATCAGTTAAATCACGAACATAACCAAAAGTATAACCCGCTACCAACGCATCTTTTAATTTTAATGTTCCTGACTGAACTAATAAAGTGGCAACTGGACCAACCCCCTTATCTAAATGAGATTCAATCACGGTTCCAATCGCAAACCGGTTGGGATTGGTTTTCAATTCATTTAATTCCGCAATCAATAAAATTGTTTCTAATAATTCATCAATACCAAGGCGCGATTTGGCACTTCCTTTTACAAACGGTGTTTGGCCACCCCATTCTTCACTTGTTAAGTCTTCTTGGGCTAGTTGCATCATAACATTGTCAATATTAGCTTCGAGTTTATCCATTTTATTGACAAAAACAATAATTGGTACTTGGGCCGCTTTGGCATGGTCAATCGCTTCTTTAGTTTGGGGCATCACCCCATCATCAGCCGCCACGACTAATACAACAATGTCGGTTACTGCACTTCCGCGCGCACGCATTTGGGTAAAGGCCTCATGACCAGGAGTATCAACAAAAGTAATTTTTTGATTTGACTTTGTTAAAATTTGATAAGCCCCAATATGTTGAGTAATTCCCCCATATTCACCACCAACAATATTTGAATTACGGATTGTATCTAATAAGGTCGTTTTCCCATGGTCAACATGACCCATAATTGTGACAATTGGGGGACGTTGTTCTAAAGTGTCAGGGTTATCATCAACCTCAAAATTTTCTAATAAATTTTCATGCGTAACTGAACGCTCTTTTTTAAAATCTAATCCAAATTCTAAACTTAACTCTCCCAATTGCTCTTCAGTTAAAATAGTGTTTTGGTTTAACATAATTCCTTTCATAAAGAAATATTTAATCACTTCGCTGACTGGTTTATTGAGTTTATTAGCAAATTCCGCAATTGAAATTGCTTCTGAATAAACAAAAACCCCTTTTTCAACATGTGCTTCCACTGTTTTTAATTGTGATTGAATTCGATTTCTTTGGTTTTTAGCCAATGTTTTTTTCATTGGTTTATTTTTCCGATTTTCCATACAGCATCCTTCTTTTCTTTCTTAATTAGTCAATAACTCAATAATTCTTGTTGCTAATTGTTGATCAGATATCCCAATTGCTTTACAATTTTGTTTTCCAATGGCGGTTGATAATGTTTCAGTATCTAAACGGTTAAAATACGGAATGTGATAATAATAACATTTCTGATTAAACATTTTTTCTTGACTAGCTCCTATTTGCACTGTGGTGATGACAAGAAAAACTTTTTGGGCTTTAATGGCGTTAATTAACAATTGACCAGTTATTATTTTGCGGGCTCGTTGGCTTAGCCCAAGTAAGCTATAAATTTGGCTTTCCACTTAATCTCATCCTTCAACAATTTCTTTTTTTAGTTCTTCATAAAACTCATCGGATAGTTTCATATGCAAAGCTCGTTCCAGAGCGCGATTTTTTTTGGCTTGTTCTCAAATAGCTAATGTTGGGCGAAGATATGCTCCTCTTCCATTTAATTTTCCCGTGGAGTCAATTAAAACTTCATCATTCGTTGTTTTGACAACCCGAATTAGTTCTTTTTTTGGATACATTTGGTTAGAAACAACACACTTACGAAGCGAAATTTTCTTTTTAGTTTGCATTTTATTTACCTCATTTTACTTAACTATTTATCTGCGTAATAATCATCATATTCATCATAATTAATTTCTTCATCATCTTTATAATGATTATTTTCCTCAAAGAAAGATAAAGTATCTTCTATTGTGGCAATTTCTTTTTGTAATTTTTGTTGAATATCAACATCATTTTCTTCAACTAAACTTTCCACATGGTAATTTTCTTCGTTATCTAAATAACCATTGTTATCTTCAACTAAGTGTTCCTCAATAATTTCAAAAGTTTCAACTTCTGGTAATTCTCGGGGCGCGACGCTTTGTTTTTCTTCAAATTTAGTTTGTTTTTCTTTAACCTTATCTTTTAACTTAATTTTTAAATCCGCTAATTCTTCTTCATTAATATTCCCATTTCATAAAATATTAGTTTTATTAGTCAATGCTTCCGAATAGTTAATAATATTTAATTTTCATTTTGTTAATTTAGCAACTAATTTAGCAGCGCTTCCACCCTTACCAATTGCTAATGATAATTGTTCATCGGGAACCACAACATCTGCTTCCTTATTTTTATCATTAGTTACAATTGAAATTACTTTAACTGGTGATAACGAGTTAATAATAAATTCTTTATTATTTAGACTATAAATACAAATATCAATTTTTTCATCATTTAATTCTTCAATTACCTTATTAATTCGACTCCCTTTTGTCCCAACACAAGCCCCAATCGGATCAATGTTTTCATTGTGACTAAAAACAGCAATCTTACTACGACGACCAGGGTCACGGGCAATGGCTTTAATTTCAATAACTTTTTCAAAGATTTCTGGGACTTCCCGTTCCATCAATTTTGCTAAGAAATCATTGTTTGTTCGGGAAGCAGTAATTTGGCCAGCATTTTTTGATTTATTAACATCTTCGGCTAAAAACAAAATTTGATTACCAACATCATAATGGTCAGAAAAAATTAAATTTTTATGAGGCATATAAGCAAATGTTCGGCCAACTTCAATTAATAAATAACGTTCTTCAGCGGTAATCACAACCCCGCTCATTAAGTTTCCCTTTTCATTAATATATTCATCAAAAATTGAGTCTTTTTCAGCTTCTTTAATTTGTTGTTTAATAATTTGCCCAACTTGAATAATTGCTAACCGTGAGAATTCTTCGGAATTAATTGGTTCGTAAATAGTATCACCAATTGTAACATTTTCACCATATTCTTTTTTTGCTTCATTAAGACCAATTTCTAATAAATCATCTTTAACTTTTTTAACAACTTTTAATTCTTTTTGAACAGTAATTTGTCCGGTTTGGTTATCAATATTAACAATAATTGTTGCTTCGGGGTCAAAATGCTTTTCATAAGCTTTTTTAATCCCTTCTTTAATTGACTCTAAAATTATTGTTCGGTTAATTTGTTTCTCTTTTACAATTTCATCAATTGTACTTAGTAACTTTGCTCCATTAATCATGGTTATAAAATTTCCTTTCTTAAAATTTAACTGCACATCTAGCAAAATTTATATTTTGATAATTTGTTTTTAATTGTTTTTTAACACCTTTAACAAAATATTGTAAGGTGATAATTGGGTGTTATTATCAACTGCTTGTAAAGTTCCGGTGATTTCAGTTAAACCATTTACTGGTTGTTTTAGTTCCAGATAAAGGTACTTACTGATTAAGCTAATGGGCAAGTTCGGAAAAATTCCGTAGTGGTTTTTTAGCTTCCGGTGTTGAGATTTTCAATAAGTATTATTCTGATATTAAATCAAGCTCATCAATTAATGGATTAATTACTTCACTAATTTCAACTAAATAATCTAAATCAATTATTTTCGCATCTTTTGACTCAATTAAAATTTGTAAAACATTACTATTAAATTCTTTTAAATATTCAATATCAAATAATTCTAATTCTTATTCTTCTAAATAAGATTTTAATTTTTCAATAATTGTCAATTTAATTTGTTCTCAATTTTTCATTAACACCCAACCTCATTTATAAATATATAATTTGATTCGCATTAAAGAAAGAGCACTATCGTGCTCTTTCCTTCAACGCATTCAATTACACTTAAATAATAATACAAAAAATTATAAATTACAAGCAAAAGAAGTAAAAAGTTTACTAATAATTGATAAAATTTAAATTTTTCTTTTAATAAAAAGGAATCCTTTTGCCACTAATAATTTCTTTAGCAATTTCATTAACTTTATCAAATTTTTATATTTAATTTAGTTATCTTTTTCTCGCAGCAATTAATAGCATCATTGGTCTTCGCAATTCATCTTCTATCCCTAAAACTGTTGCTAATAGTTTACTATCCGGTTTTGGTTCAACAAGATGGGTAATTTCAAAACCATGGTTAATCAATTCATTAATATATGTTGTTAATGTTCGATAATATTTAAAAACTTTTTCACCTAAAAAATTCGTTTCACGAACACCTTCACTAAAATAATTGTCCACTGGCCAGTGCAAAATTTGCCCTTGGTTATTATAAAATCAATTTTCTGAACCCTCCGCCGTAAAGAATGGGTGTTCAACAAAAAAATAAACTCCCCATTTTTTGTTAAGTAATTATTAACCTTTGCACAAATATCAGAAAATGAATTTAAATAATAATGAAAAGTTAGTAAACTTAACACAACATCAAAAGATTCCTGAGGAAATTCAATATCTTCAATTGATAATACCAAATTATTAGATTCAGTGTTGATTGTTTGATAAAGGTGTTTTCAATAAATAATGTCAACAAAAATTTGACCAATGATAGCCCCTAGAATTTGGGCAAGTAAGAGCGCAGGAACTAAAAATCACCCGTGTAAATTGAACCATGTTTTTTGAATAATAAAAGACAATGTGATGGTTGGATTTAAGTGTGCAACCCCATGCAGTGCAGTTGAAATCATAGCTCCCAGGATCACCCCACATCTTCATCCAGCAACAATTGCCATATAGCCACCTCCGTTACCTTTGATATTTTTTAAAACCATGTTAGCAACAGCAGCATTGCAAATCACAATTAAAATAGCGGTGCCAAATAATTCAAGAGCAAAATGCGTAAAAAATAATTAAACATCATTCATAGCTATTCCCTTCCCAATTAGTCTTGTCTACCCATAATTGTACTATAAAGTATCAATAAAAAACCACTAAAAAATAGTTACTTTATTAAAATTTTTAAAATAATTATTAAATGCGAATAAAATATTTAAAAAGAAAAATTGAATTTTTTTAAAAATAAGTAATAATATAAGTGGGTGAAAAACTATGTATCGAAAAATTACTAAAAATCTTTATTTAGGAGATTATATGTCAAGAAATAGTGATTCATTGATTGATATTAACGCTGCTGAAGAATTAGATCAAAGCAGTGACCTTAGCCAACAAAAACTATTTATGAATCCTATTAAAACTGAAGAAAATGTCCAATATTTTAGTTTCCCATTTCCGGATTTTATCTTTACTGATCAAAAAATAAATATCCAACAAATTAAGGAGATTTTAAAACTCCTTGATTATTACATTAACCTTAAAGATGAAAATGTTTATTTACACTGTGTTCAGGGAATTAATCGAAGTGCTAGTGTTGCTTTTATGTTTTGTGTCATTAATAATATTGTTGATAATAATAACTTTGAAACAGCATTTACGGCGTTCAAAACAATTTATCCTGAAATTGAGCCAACACCTGGATGAGAATTATTTCTAAAAAAACGTTTTCCATATAAAAATTTGGTAAGTTAATGATTAACTTACCAAATTTTTATTTTTTATTAAAATGTTTAATAAACCAACGGTTTTCCACTGATAATAACCGTGGGGTCTGACCATTTAACTCAACTTTTTCTAGTTCTTTATCAATCCGATAAATTCGGGCATCTAAATTATCTAAAAATGATAAAATCTCAGCTTCTAAAATATGGGGTTCAACTGGTGAACCATATTCTAACCGACCATGGCTAGCTAAAATCATATGCTCTAACAAAATAATATTATCATTATATAAATTATGTTCTTTGGCAATTGTATGTAACTCATTAGCCATAATTGAAATATGTCCTAATAACTTACCTTCTAATGAAAAGTCACTACTTGTTCCGGTTGTAATTTCAACTACTTTTCCTAAATCATGTAGAATAATTCCACAATATAATAAATCTAAATCAATTAAGCGATCATGGTAAACATTCCCAACAGCTTTTGCCATTTGTAACATTGTTAAACTATGTCATAGTAGTCCCGACTGAATTTCATGGTGATTACGAATAGCGGCTGGTCAAATTTTAAAATGTTCTCCATATTTTTGTAAAATTAACCGCATAATGTTTTGATAATCGCTGTTGGTTAAATTATTTATTGTCTCTAAAATTCCATGGTACATAAGTTCCTTATCAAGTGGGGCAATAGGAATGAAATCTTCTAAGTTAACTGTTTCATTATCAACAACATCATAACTATTAATTTTTGCTTGTAAAACCTTACGGTATTCAATCACATTAATATTTACTTTATAAAAATTCCCTTTAACTCAAGTTTCCAAATCATGAGGTTTGGCGTCTCATAATCGAGCTTCAATTGTTCCAGTTTTATCTTTTAGTAAAATTGTCAAATAAGTATTACCATTACTTGCCACAGCTTGCGAGACCTTATCCGCAATGGCAATTAAAGTAATATTATTAGCTTCTGTTGTTAAGTCTTTTATATTCATATTTAAGTTGGTCCTTTCTAAAAAGAAAAAGTGGTGAAACATTATCACCCTTTTATTTTATAATAATAAACCTGGATTTGATAATAAATAAGCAACATAATGAATAAATTTGCTTGCCTCGGTAATATTAATCACTGATTCATCATAACCTAAAGTAATCATCATAATATCACGGATTGCAATGTCATTCTTTTCAACAACTACTGGTTTTTTAAAGATAATTCCCATTCCAATGCTGGCAATTTGACTTTCGGGAATGGTAACTGTCCCGCGGGTAATTCCATATTCACCAAAGTTTACAATTGAAAAGGTTGAATCTTGGTATTCATTCCCACGACTGTTTTCATTAACTGTTCGATCAATTAAATCAGATAATTTAATGGCAATTTCTTTTACCGATTCATCAGTAATATTATGCAAAATCGGCATTTTCATAGTGTTAATATTATCAACGCTAACCGCAATGTTATAAAATCATTTAAACACCACCGCATTAGTTTCACGATCATAGCGGGCATTAAATAATGGGAACTTTTTTAAACCATCATGAACAGCTTTCACATAAAATGGCATTAAAGTTAAATTAATGTTTTGCTGTAAATATGGCTCACGCATAATTGCTAATAAATTAACAAGTTCACTAACATCAACTTCCACATCAATAAAACCATGTGCAATGTTGCGTTTACTGTTCATAATTTGTTGTTGTTTATTAATTGATTCATCTGTTAATTTTACGACATTAATTTGGGAGTTTTCCTCTTCACCATTAGGTGGAGTTGGTAACTCATCTGCCGCATTTTCAGTAACATCTGCTAAAATTTCATTAGCATGTTGAGAATCTTCATTTTCATTTAAGTTAGCAATTGATGTTGTGTTATCATTATTGTCTTGGTTAATTTCAGTGTTGTCTAAAACTTCGGAATGATTGGTTGGGAATAAATCATCTGCCAACTCTTGTGGCTCAAAATTAATACTCGGGTCTTCAACATCTAATTCTTCATCAAAATAGATCGTTTGGTCAACATGAAGATTTTCAGCTGGGGAAGTATCACCAATAATTTCTTGTTCATTACTTTCCTTATTTAATTCATTTTGAATGTCTTCATAAACACAATGAATAGTTGTATCAGAAATTTGGTCATTCAACAGATGTTTTTTTTCCACAGATGGTTCTGGCGCTAGGTTAGCAATATTATTAATAATTTCTTGTTGGCTAGCTTTATTATTAAGTTCATTTTCAACATTTAATAAACTATTTTTAACGTTATCTAAATTAAACTCAAACGCTTCTAATTCCGCCGCAAACTCTTCGTTATTAATAATATCAGTCAACAATTCAGAAGTTAAATCTTGACTTGGCACTGGGGGTTCGGAATTTTCGAATGTCATTTTTGTCATTTCATTTTGGTTTAAATTTTCATTACCTAACTCAATTGTTGTGTCCCCTTCATCCGTACTCTTATCACTAGCAACTTCTCGCGATAATAACGTTTCAATTAACTCTTCACGAAATAGTTCCGTTTCGGATTTTTTATTATCATTTTGTTGATATGGGTTACGTTCATTATTATAACGATTATTGACACTAGGTTGGTTATAAACTCCATAAGTTCCTTGGGTAGTTGATGATTCATTATTTAGCACATGGGGACTATCCGCATCTTGAATTTCTAATAAAACATCGCCACTATTAATGACCTTATTTTCATACACTAAAATATTCTTAATAATTCCGGCCATTGGTGCTTTAATTTCATAAATCTTATTTTGCGTAACCACACTTGTTAATTTATCATTTGCTTTCACTTCTTGATCATTATTAACAAAAAGTTTATCAATAATCCCTTTACGATTATCATCTGCTTCAAATATAATTTTTACCATCTTGAAAAAATCCTTCCTACTATACGCATCAATCATAACATATTTTACATTTGATTTAAACTAACCTAAAAATATTAAATAAGAATTTTATTTTAAATAAAATTCTTATTTTTAAACCTAACTTAAATAATTAGCTTCTAGATCTTTAAACATGGCTTCCATTTTTGCTTTGGCATTTGGTGTTGAGTTATCAACACAAACAAAATAGAATTTAATTTTAGGTTCTGTTCCACTTGCTCGCACCGCAAACCAACTACCATCTTTAAAATAAAATTTTAATAAATCTTGGCCGGGCATATTGTATAAACCATTTAAATAGTCTTCTTTATTAACACATTTAATTTTATTTAATTGTTTAATTTCCTCATTACGTAATGTTTTTAACATATTTTTAATAATTTGTTTACCTTCAACGCCTTTTTTAACTAAGTTTACAGTGTAACAATAATAGTAACCGAATTTTTGGTAAATATCATTTAAAACATCATACAGACTTTTTCCTTGTTGGTGATAGTATCAGCAAGCCTCCACAATTACCATTGAGGATTGAATTCCATCTTTATCACGGGTAATATCTTTTAAAACATAACCATATGCTTCTTCAAACCCAAATAAGAATTTTAAATTGCGTTTGGGTTCTAAGCGCATTTGGGAACCAATTCATTTAAATCCGGTTAATGTTTTAATAACTTTAACCCCATAACTTTCCGCAACTTTATCAGATAAATTACCAGTAACAAAAGTATTATACATTACCCCATTTGGCGGTAAGGTATTATTTTTTTTGTAATGTGAAAATAAATACTCAATTAGTACTGGGGCAGTTTCATTTCCTGTCATTAAATAATAATCATTAGCAGCTGTTTTGACCGCAATTCCTAGCCGGTCAGCATCGGGGTCATTTAAAATGATAATATCCGCATCATGCTTTTTAGCATATTTAATTGCTAAATCATAACATTCTGGTAACTCCGGATTAGGATTAGGCGCATAAGTAAAATCAGGATCATTTGGATACTGTTCTTCAACAATAATGACTTCATATCCACATTCGCGTAAAATTTTTGGGGTCCAATCTTTACTTGTCCCGTGTAAGTTAGAAAAAACAATTTTAATGTTCCGAAATTGGTTTGGATAAAATTGCATTGCTTTCACATCATCAATATAATTTTGTTCAATTTGATGCGGAACATAAGTAATTAAATTGGGATCTGGATTTAATGCTAAATCAAAAACCTCATTTTTAATATTTAAATAGTATTCCCCAATCACATCCGTTGCAACAGGTAAAAATTGACAACCAAATTCATCATAAATTTTATAACCATTATATTCACGAGAATTATGACTAGCAGTAATAATAATCCCTGCTAAGGCATTAACCTTACGAATTGAATACGAAACCACGGGGGTTGGGCGTAATTCGTTTTTATCAAATAAAATTGCTTTAATATTATTAGTTGCTAAAATATTAGCAACTTCTTGGGCAAACTCAGTTGAAAAATGGCGATTGTCATGGCCAATTACCACTCCTTTTGTTTTTAAATCAGTTGGTGAATGCTGCGTTTGTAAAAATTGCATAAATGCTAAAGTAGCACGGCGAATTGTATAAAGGTTCATTCTACCAGTTCCGGCCCCAATAATTCCCCGCAATCCGGCGGTCCCAAATTCAAGGTCATTAGCAAAAACTTCTTGTAGTTCAGTTTCATTCATTTTTTCAAATTCTGCTTTTAATTTAGGATCTAAATTATGAGCATTTTTCCATAAGTTTAAATTATCTTGGTAAGACACCTCTTCCACTCCTTTATTTTTCGATAATAACACTCCTATTTTATACCATTCTCAAAATTGAGTAAATAATAAGTAATAAAATATTAAGAAATTGCCAAAATAAAAATGCTTTTTAAAAGCACTTGGAAATAATTATTTTAAACTGGTTTGTCAAAATCATAAGTACGTCCTTCAATAATATAAATTAAAGATTCCGCAATATTAATAACATGGTCACCAGCTCTTTCAATATATTTTAATTGTTGCATCGTTGAAGTAATTAATTTAATTTCATTTTTAGTTTTTGCTTCTCTAATTTTTTCAATTAATTCATCATTTTCAGAACGATAAATTTTGTCTAAATCAACATCATATTTCGGCATGTTATACGCTAATGAAATTTTTTCTTCTTCAAAAATTTTTGATATTTCAGTTAACATTTCAATTACTTTTTCAAGTAATTTTTGCAAATAACCAACTAGTTTATTAGATGGTTTGTATTTTAAATAATAGCGACAAATATTTTTTGCATAGTCAGCAATTCTTTCGACATCATGGACAATAGAAATAAAACCAACAGCACGGCGCAAATCACCTGCTACCATTTGTTGTTTAGCAATTTTTCAAAGGGAAACTTCAACAAAGGCTTCTTGCATTTTATTAATTGACTGGTCATTTTCAATTACTTGTTTGGCCATTTCTGGATCATCATTTTTTAGGCATTGAAACATATCATCATACTGATTGCGGGTCATTGAAATCATATCAATCACCATTTGTTTTGTTTGAGCCAAATCATTTTCAATTCTTACTCCCATAAAGACTACCTCCTTCTATTGAAATCTGCCAGTAATATAATTTTCAGTTCGTTTATCTTTTGGATACGAAAAGATAATTTTTGATTTATTATACTCTATTAATTCTCCTTTTAAGAAAAATGCCGTATAATCAGCAACCCGTGCTGCTTGTTGCATTTGGTGTGTAACTAAAATAATTGTGAAATCTTTTTTTAATTGTTGAATTAATTCTTCAATTTTTGAAGTTGAAATTGGATCAAGCGCACTTGTTGGTTCATCCATTAATAAAATTTTCGGTTTCATTGCAATTGCTCTTGCAATGCTTAACCGTTGTTGTTGCCCCCCTGATAAGGCTAACGCCGAATCTTTTAAATTATCTTTAACTTCATCTCACAACGCCGCTTTTTTTAAACTATCAACAACTAAACTATTTAAGATTTTTTTATCTTTAATTCCTTGACTGCGGGGACCATAAGCCACATTATCATAAATTGACATTGGAAAAGGAGCAGGTTTTTGAAACACCATCCCAATATCTGTTCTTAACTTAACAATATCTGTTTCCGGTCCATAAATATTTTTTCCATTTACTAAAATTTGACCTTTAAAAACAGTTTTTGGAATTAAATCATTCATCCGGTTAAACAAACGTAATAAAGTTGATTTACCACATCCCGATGGACCAATTAAAGCCGTTACCGCATGCTCTTTAATGTTCATCGAAATGTTGTATAATGCTTGTTTATTTGTTTTATAAAAGAAATCAACATTAACAACTTGGATTAAATCAGGATTACTGTCTGATGAATCAAAGGTTGGCTTATTAATAATAATATTTGGATCCATAATTTATTCCCCCCGATTTTGGTCTTTTTTATTTTTTCTTCTGCTAAATTTTGCGGTGATTTTTTTTCAATAATAATTTAAATTATCAATCTTTTTCAAACAATATTCTTTATAATTAAAGTTTTTAATCAATTTAATTCGTAGTTTCCATTTTTCTTTAAAGGAAATACTATGATAACCTGGAGTAAATCTTTTAGAAATCAAACTAGCACAGCCATTAATAATTAAGATTAATACCATAATAACAAAGGCTAGTTCATACATTACCCGCATTGCATCAGCGGTTGCTCCTTCTTTTCATAACATTAAAATTTCTGTTGTCATACTAGCCCCTGGTGACATAAATCCGGCAATTGGTAACCGCACCGCTGTTCCTAATGTTAAATAAACTGGGGCTGATTCGCCAATAATTCTTCCCATTGCTAAAATAATCGCCGTCATAATTCCTGGTAGCGCATTCGGAATAACAACTTTAACGGTTGTCGCTGTTTTGGAAGCTCCTAATGCTAATGACGCTTGGCGAAGAGCATTATCAACTCCGGATATTGAATCTTCAATACTCCTAATCATAATTGGAAGAATTACAATTGTTAAGGTTAGACCGGCAGCTAAAATGGACAGGGGTAAACGGCAAACCCCAATAAAGAATGCTAACCCAAAGGTTCCGTAAATAATACTTGGTGTTGATGCTAAAACATCAATGGTAAACCGTACTGCTTTTGTTAAAAAACTTGTGGGTTGGGCATATTCATTTAGATAGATTGCCACAAACATACTCAAGGGAATTGCAAAAATCATTGAACAAATTACTAATAGCAGTGTTACAAGAAATGTTGCTAAAATTCCGGTGCCTTCATTATAAGTTGATGTCGAAATTAAATCATGTCAGACCATTCCAAAGAGTCCCTTTACAATAATACTAATAATAATTGTTAAAGTAAAGGCAACAACAACAACAGTAGATGATATCATAAAGAATATTCCAATTCCGTCGCCAACTTTTGACCATCGACGTTTTTTTTCAATTTTTTTATAAAAGATCCCATTAATTTTTTCCGGACTGTACTCTTTACTTAAAACTAATGGTTTACCTGGCCGTTTTGTGTGACGAGTAATTTTACGTTTTCGTGATGCTTGCGAAGAAACAACAATAATGTTAATCACACAAACAATCATAAATAAAATTAACCCAATCGCATATAAAGCTGATTCATGCATTGGCCCTGAGTTTTCTAACATTTCTAATCCAATTGTGGAAGCTAAGGTAGCAATTGAAGAAAAAATAAAGTTTAAGAAGCCACTATTTAATTTTAATCCATTGGGCGCATTTCCACAAATCATCATAACTGCCATTGTTTCACCAATAATGCGAGCCATTCCCATCATTACAGCAGTAATAATTTTAAAATATGCTGAACGAAACACAATGCGATAAGTAGTATTTGTTTTACTTAACCCTAACGCTAAAGAACCAAACCGATAAGCATCGGGAACATTATCAATGGCATTGATACTCAATGAAATCATGATTGGTAAGCCCATAAAAGCTAACGTAATTGAAGTAACTAATAAATTAGCTTCGGCGGGGGCTCCTAATAACATAAATAATGGACCTAAGATTGATAAGGCAAATAGTCCAAAAACAACCGAAGGAATTCCGGCTAATAACTGGACAATTCTAATAACACGACGCTTCCATTTTGGTGATAAATATTCACAAATAAATAGTGAAGAAAAAATGGTTAATGGAATTGCAATTGCTAAAGAAAATAATAAGACAAAGAAGGTTGAAATAATAATTTTTCAAATTCCAAAGTCATTATTATTTGCAATTCATGAGCCACCACTTAAAAATCCTCAAAAACCACCAGCATAATTTTGGAAGAAATAAACTGATTTATAAATAATGAACCCCACTAAAACTAATAAAATAATAACTGTTAACATACCAAAAAAGTAAATTAACAATTTTGAAACAAAATCAGTTAATTGCTTACGACCCTTAAAGTTATTTAAAAACTTATATTTTAGGTCACTTAATCAAGTTTTAAAATTCCTTTTATTTGCTACTTCGTTATTTTTCATTAGTTACTTACCTCATCTGTTCCCTTATAAACTGGGTAGTTATGATCATAGTCGGGATTCTGACGAATAATATAATCCCAAATACTTAAATATTTTTTGTTCATTCCTCAACCGGGAAGTGTCCCATTCCCATTAATTGCAAAGTTAGTATTATTATTATACTTTAAAAAGTAAATATCATCATGGGTTAAGGGCTGATCTCCTTCATGAATATACCAATAGGCAGCATCATCTGGCGCTAGCGGGATGCCACGTTTTTTATAATCATCATATGGTTTTGGATCTAGCATCCAAGCAATAAATTCTAACGCTTTGTTAAAATGTTTTCCGACAGTATTGACTATTCCGGTAAATGGGCGAACCAATGAGTAATCAGGATTAAAATCATATGTTTTGGCAGTGTCATCATAGACATATGGTAGTTCTGATTTAGGATTACTTGCTCCTGTAACACTTGCGACTGCTTGAATTCCTAATTGCGGGTCACTTGCAACTCGTTCAATAAAAGAAAATGATAAATAGCCGATTGAACCCGGGGTTGTTGCTAAGGTTTGGTACATAGCTCCGTTTGAAGAAGCAACTTGATCAGTACTATAAATTTTTGTTTTAATAACACCACTTTCAAAGAAATCCCGCGTTCCACTTCCAGCTTCTCTGGTCAATGTATAAAAACCACTATTTCTGCCGGACGGGGAACAAACTAACTGATCTTTAAAAGCAGCTCCTCAGGTAATATTATGGTCATAAATCTTTTGAATTAACTTGGTTCCATCCCCACCAAAAAACGCCGAAAAATTAAGCGGAATTGGTTTATTTGTTAGGGGGTCTTTTTTTAAACTACACCCATTTGGTAAATGATAGGTTAGTAAAATATAATCCCGCGCAAACACAAAACGCAAAACATGCTTATTATTTCATAAATTTTGAGCATTAGCTCCATTATCACCCGATTTTGGAGTTGAATTAACATCCTTCGATAAAAATCCAAAGGCATAACTTCCATTTTGGGCCCCAACCAAGGCAGCCGCACTTCCTAAGGCATTATAAACAATATCCTCACCACGTTTTTTCTTATATTGTTCTGTAATATCATTCATAATGGGAGCCACTGAGGTACTTCCCCCCGCCACAATAACGTTGCTTGCTGTTGACACAGTTCAAATTACAATTGCAATCACTAGAATTAATACAAAAACAATAATTGTCATCATTCGATGGTTAGTAATTTCTTCCCATAGTTTTTTTTCATATTTCACACTTTTTGGTATTTTTATTATTGTGCGCGCCTTTTTTTTGACATTCCGTCTATTAGTCTCCTTATATCCGATGGTCTCAATACAATATAAATGTTTTCCTTAATTGTATCAAAAAAAATAAAAACAATATAGTTTATTGTTTTTTATTTTTTATTTTGAGCGATCATCTCTTCTGCTTGTTTTAATTTAATTCCGACAATTTTAGTAACCCCTTTTTGCTGCATAGTTGCCCCATATAAGACATCACAGTGTTCCATAGTTCCTACCCGGTGGGTCACAATAATAAACTGCGTGGTATTTACAAAAGTCCGAATATATTTCGCAAATCTTTCAACATTTGCTGGGTCTAACGGGGCTTCTGCTTCATCCAAAATAACTAATGGAATTGGACGCACTTTTAGAATCGCAAATAAAACTGACAATGCTACTAAGGATTTTTCTCCTCCGGATAATAAGTTTAAATTATTAATATTTTTTCCCGGGGGAGATATTTTGATATCAATTCCCGTTTCTAAAATATTATCTGGTTCGGTATAAATAATTTTCGCTGTCCCCCCACCAAATAATACTTCAAAAGTTGAAGGTAACGCCTGGTTAACTTCTTTGATTGTTTTATCAAATTGTTCTTCCATTAAACTATCCATTTCATCAATTGAACTTAAGAGGTTTTTAACAGCATTATTAATATCATCATACTCATTTTTCATAAAACTATAGCGTTCATACTCTTCTTGATATTCTTGAATGGCGTCCAGATTAACATTTCCGATCGTTGCTAATTCACTTCGCAATTCTTTAATTTCTTCCCGAATTTCATCTTCATTTTCAATTGATTTTAATTCTAATGTTTTAGCATGGTCATATGTCATATGATATTCCTCAGTTAAACGACTTAAATCTTGTTGGATTTTTGAATTTAACATTGTAATATCGGTATTTAATTTCACAACTTTTTCTAATAAAACTCCGGTGTAGTGTCTTTTTTCTGAAATAGCATTGTTTAACTCATTTAAATGGGTTAGTTGTTTTTCTTTTAGACTCCGCGCAACATTTAATTGTTGCTCAACTTCAGTTTTGAGAATTTCTTTGTGGTTTATTTGTTCAAGAATTCCGATAACATCTTTACTTTCTGCAACTTCACTTTCATCAATATTTTTTGAAGTTAATAACTGATATTCATTTTTTAATTTACTTTTATCCTGGTCAAGAATTTCAATTTGACGTTTGCTTGCACCTATTGAACTTTGATTTTCATTAATAATTTCATTAATTTCATCTAACTTATTATTTAGCTGGTTCAAGGTTTGGTTTAGCTCATCATATTTTTTTAATTTTTCATTAATTTGGTGTTTTAAAGTTTCCACTTCTTTTTCAGGATTAATTAGAATTTGTTTAGTTTTCCGATTTCCTCCTGAAATAGCACCCTGGGGACGAATTAGTTCTCCTTCTAAAGTTAGAACATTATATTTATAAGAAATTAATTTTGCCACTTCTTGAGCACTGTCAAAATTTTGACAAACAAGATAACGACTTAATAAATAGTCAATTGCTGGTTGGTATTCTTTGCTAGTTTTTACTAATTTATGAGCAATTCCTAAATAACCTTTTACTGATTGAATAATAAACTCTTCATCATCACGAAGATAATGGGGAGTAATAATATCCAGCGGGATAAAAGTCGCGTGACCAGCCTTATTTTGTTTTAAATAACCAATCGCTTTTTTGGCACTATCAACATTTTTTTACCACAATATCTTGTAGCCGACCACTCAAGGCAATTCCAATTGCTTGCTCATATTGTGCATCGACCGTAATTAACTCTTGGACTAGCCCAATAATTCCAGGTAAAACGTTCTTATTATTAATAATATTCCGAACCCCTTCATGTAAGTTATCATTATTTTCAAAACTTCGTTGTAAACGGTCAAGATCATTTTCTAGCCGAAAGATAGTTTTATTAAGGGCTCCTAATTCTTCACTATATTTGGTCTGCTCTTTTAAATAGTTATTTCGAATTGTTTTATTTTCGGATTGTTGAGTATTTAAAAGTGCTAACTTTTCTTGTTCATTATACAAAGCTATTTTTAGTTCATTAAAATCATGAAGCATATTGCTAACAGTAATATCACTGTTTGACATTTTTAAAGCATTTTCTTTATTATCTAATTCAATCTTCTGAACTTTTAAATCACTAATTTCATTAACTAACACTTGAAATTGTTTTGATAAGAAAGTAATTTTATTATCCAAACTATAATTTTCTTTACTTAAACTATTATATTCATTTTCTTTTAAAGTAATTTCTCGTTCAGCTTCTTGTTTTTCAAAGGTAATTACTTTTTGTTGTTCTTTTAGTTCAATTAGTTTTTGATTAAAGAAAGTAACATCTTTAACTAAGATCGCAAGTTCAATTTCATTTAACTTATCTTTTTTAGCTTTATATTTTGAGGCTTTTTCACTTTGCCGTTTTAAACTTGGTAATTTTCGTTCAATTTCATTAATAATGTCTTTAATTCGTGCTAAATTTTCGTTTGAACGTTCTAATTTTTTTAGCGATTCTAATTTTCGTTTTTTATATTTGGCAACTCCGGCCGCTTCTTCAAATAATGCCCGACGTTCTAATGGTTTTGCTTCCGCAAAGGAATTAACATTTCCTTGCGAAATAATAGCTAAGGATGATTTCGTGATTCCACTATCCATCGCAAAATCCTGAACATCTTTTAAGCGAACTCGTTGTTTATTAATAAAATACTCATTTTCACCACTCCCCCGAAAAGCTCGACGGGTTACTTCAATTTCATCATAATCAAGGTCAAAAAAACGATGGGAATTGTCAAAGGTAACTTTTACTTCTGCCATATTTAATGGCAGCTTTGAACCTGATCCGTTAAAAATAACATCTTCAACAATATTACCCCGTAACGATTTCATTGATTGTTCCCCTAAACATCAACGAATGGCATCATTAATATTTGATTTTCCACTTCCATTGGGACCAACAATGCCAATCATTTCATGCTCAAAATTAATGCTTAATGGTTCAGCAAACGATTTAAAACCAAATGCTTCTAATTTTTTTAAAAATAACACTGCTAAACACGTCCTTAACAATAAATCAATAATTGGTTTTTATTAATTTAATAATAATTCTTAATAATTATTCTATAAATTCCTAATATTTGCAAGATAAAAAATAAACTTTTTAGTTTTTAACTGTTATTCTCATTCAATTGTAGCTGGAGGTTTCGAAGTAATATCGTAAACTACACGGTTAATGCCGGTTACTTCACTAACAATTTTTAAGGAAACCCTTGCTAATAATTCATACGGTAATTGACTTCATTCAGCGGTCATAAAATCAGTGGTGTTAACACTGCGCAAGGCTAAAGTATAACCATAAGTACGCACATCACCCATGACACCAACTGATTGGACGGGTAATAATACAGCAAAGGCCTGTGATACTTTATAATACCATCCGCTGGCGTATAATTCATCAATAAAAATTTTATCCGCAGCTTGTAAAAGCATAACTTTTTCCTTTGTAATTTCACCAACAATCCGAACTGCTAGTCCTGGCCCCGGAAATGGGTGCTTATAAATAAAATCATGCGGGATTCCTAATAACTCACCAGTTTTACGAACTTCATCTTTAAAAAGTTCACGTAATGGTTCAATTAATTTAAAAGGTAAATTAGATGGTAACCCCCCAACATTATGGTGTGATTTAATTGTTGCCGAAGGTCCTTTTACCAAAACGGACTCAATAACATCTGAATAAATTGTTCCCTGTCCTAACCATTTTACATTAGGAATTTTTTTTGCTTCTTCATTAAAAATTTCAATGAATAACCTCCCAATGATTTTTCGCTTTGCTTCGGGACTTGTAACATTCGCAAGAGCAGCAAAAAAACGTTCTTGGGCATTAACCCGAATAATATTTAACTTAAATTTTTTTTGAAATTGTTGTAATTCTTCTCAGCCACTGTCCTGACGTAATAATCCGGTGTCAACAAAAATACAAGTTAATTGGTGGCCAATTGCTTTATTTAATAACACCGCACAAACACTAGAATCAACACCACCCGACATTGCCAAAACAACATGGTCAGTTCCAATTTGGCTAGTAATATGAAGAATCGTCTGGTCAATAAAATTACTTATTTTTCATTCTTTTTGACAATGACAAATATTAAAAATAAAGTTAGTTAACAATTGCACCCCAATTAAAGTATGAGTTACTTCGGGATGAAACTGTAAACCATAAATTGGTAAATTATGATGTTTAATTGCACTAATTGAATTAACACTATGAGCTAATTGGACAAAATCTTTTGGCATTTTTTCAATATAATCAGCATGACTCATTCAAACTTGGAAATTATTAGGAATATTCGCGAACAAATCTTGGAAATCATCAATAATTAATTCCGCAAAACCAAATTCCTGGCGGTCAGCTTTGCTTACTGTTCCCCCGAATAAATCACAAATTAATTGCATTCCATAGCAAATTCCTAACATGGGAACATTTAAATCAAATAAGGCTCGATCAATCTTTGGGGCATCACTCGCATAAACAGAAGCTGGTCCCCCAGATAAAATAATCCCCTTACAATTGGCTTGCTTAATTTTTTCATAATCCGTGTTAAATGGTCAAACTTCACAGTATACCTCCAACTCACGAATCCGGCGGGCAATTAGTTGGGTATATTGCGAACCAAAATCTAAAATAATTATTTTATTATGCACGATGTTATTCTACTTTATATATGTAAATGCCTTTTAATTGACGATACTTGTCATTATAATCAAAACCATAACCAACCACAAACTCATTTTTAAGAGCAAACAGATAGTCATATTCGAAACGTGGTTTTGGATGACAATCTGGTTTATCAGCTAAACAAACAATGCGCAAACTAGCTGGTTTCAATTTTTTTAATTCTTCAACTACAACATCTAATGTTTTTCCTGTATCGATAATATCTTCAATCAATAAAACATCTTGTCCAGTAATTGTTTTTGTAATATGTTTATTAAAAACAATTTTATCGGTTGACTTACCATCTAAATAACTCAAAACGCTAATAGTATCCATCACAATGAAAGTATCTAAGTGTCTTAACAAATCACTCATAAAAAATAATGCCCCATTCATAATGCCAACACAATGTAATGTTTTTCCTTGGTAAATGGCATTTAATTTTTGGGCATATTCCTTAATTTTTTCCTGAATTTCTGCTTCTGAAATGTATAATTCTAATTTATCAGTATTCATCCCTTATTCTCCTATTAAATCTAAAATATAAAAACATAAACTTGCCAAAGTTTATGCTGATGAAATTTAATGAATTACAATAAAATAATCATCAACTCATAGTGTCTCTTTTACGGAAAGACGTAGAAACGCTAGTCCATATTACTAGCATATATAAGTCTTAATATTTTTTATATTTATCTACATATAGAATATATCTTATTATTACTTGTTTTGCAACAATAAATTTGAAAACAAAATTAAAATCCTAATAAAATAATATTTTTTATTACAATAAAATCTAAAAAATTATATTTTTTTACCTTGCTCTATCAAACTGGGGTAATTTAGGATTTTTTAGTTTTATAAGTTCTTTTTTTTGATGATGTTCATCTTTTTCTCTAATAATTTGCGAGTTCTTTTTTCTAATTCATCAATTTCTTGGGGCCAATTGGTTTCTGGTCGGTTTTCCACTTTTAGAAAATCATCAATGCTAAGTTGTTCAACAGCTTCTTTAGAATCACAAAAATTAAAAATAAATGAATCTAAATTTATCGAGTTTTTGTTAGTAGAACTAGGCTCTCCCAAAAGTTCTTTGATAGTGCTAAGGTTCTATTCTTTTTTAGCTTCAATAGATTCTTGTAGGAAATCGACTTGTTGTTCATTTTTAAAAATTATTGAAGTATGTAAATAATCTTCCTTTAACTTAGCAGAATATAAAACTTCAAATATTTTTTGATAAAGTCTTTTCTGTCTTTGAAGTTCCTTAATTTTTTGTATAATTTCAACACATTTACGTACATCTTTACTATAGCACAAATAAGGTTCCTAAATCATTTTCAGTTCGATTTATAATAACATGCAACTTAAAATATAGTTCCTGAAATTCTTGATCTAAACCAAGAATTCGTGACATTAGTTGTTTTCTATTTTCCATAAGATTTTCTAATGAAGAAAAACTAAAAGTTAAGCCATCAACTTCTTCACAAATTTGATTCATTTCTAATTTATTGACTAATTCTTGACACTCAACACAAAAAACTTTATAAAAATTAGTATTTTTTAAAAATTCATTATATTGAGGTTCCTTAAAAATATCATCACAATTAAAATTATCTTTACTAATATTTTGTATTTTATTTATTAATAATTCATAAAGATCTCAATCAAGACCAATACAATCATCTAATTTTTTTTGGAAATCAATTAAGTTATTAATTTTACTTCCATATTCTATAATGTTCAACTCGGTAATTTTAGTTGCTATTTTCCCCATTAATTTGAGAGACCAATTTTCAAGAATCTTAACTTCATTTCTGACCTTGTTTTAAAAGACTATTATTTCTTCCAGCTTGTTTTTATATTCAATAGCACCAGAAACGAGGGGTTCTAAAAATTTTGTCAAATCTTCTATATTCATTTATTTGGCTTACTTTCAAGTGATTTATAAATACCACCCCATAATTAAAACAATTAATTTCATTGAAGATGTTATTTACAATCATTTTTAGTTTGATAATTATGTTTTCTTGCAAAAAAAATAAAATAGCAATTGCTAGTTTTAGGCAATTTAAATATTTAAAATTAAATTATTAAATTTTAATACTTTTATTTTGTTTGCATACCTTATTTTTTAATAGAAAATATTAAAAACTCTTGCTCCAGATTTAATCATCTGCTTAATGCCGCATAATGTCCTCAACATTTTCAACTAACAGTGCTCCTAACTTAAGATATCGATTATTTTTATTGTCCTTATTAATTTGATCAGGTAAACAAAAAAGTTTCTTTTGATAATCAATTATATAATTAAATAATTTTTCACTATCATCATATTTATTAGTTTGAATAAATAAAATTCGAAATGCGAGGGCAATAACAATTTTCCTAATGTCATTTTTTAGATTAATTACTTTTTGATCATAACTTTCAGAAATTATTAAACATTGGTTAATTGTTGAGTGAGAATTATTTAAATCGAAATCACTAATAGTATTTTTATGTAAAAAAAGACAATCTTGCCAACAGAGTTTGGTGGCAATGTTGACAATATTTTAGTTGTTATTGATTCTTCATAAAACATTAAAATTTTTTTTGATGGTCAAGTAACTTTTAACAAATTTCAATGTATGTTGAAGACCATACTGACTTGGTTTTGGACTAATAAATAACAATAAATTCTGATCATAATTTTGAAGCAAACTAAAATCACCATAATAAAATAATACAAACGGTGGTTTGTAAATTGATTTTAAAGATGGTGAATATTGGGGGTCTAAAACAGTAATGTATTGACACTTAATCTTTGTTTTAAAAGCATCTGAGGCTTCGAAAGAAATTTTTTCTTTATTATCTACTAAAGCTCGATAGATTTGATCCCAGTCACCATGATATTTTAATGCAAAATATAATAAAACTTTATTCATTAAATTTTCCCTTCTTTCTAATATTTTTAATATATTATTAGCGCTTAAAAATAATAAAAATTAATGCTTAGGAGGCATTAATTTATTTTTTTTGATTAGTTACATTATGATAACTTTCATTAATTCTTTTACTTTGTTTAAATTGGTTTGCTTATTTAATAAAATACTTATTCAAGTTTTGTGATTCATATATGGTATCCTTTAAAATAAATTTCATTATCAATAAGGGCTGTTATGACTTTAGGATCTATTTTTAAATTTACGATTTCAACTGCGCTGGTCTGGTATTGGCACTATTTGGTTGTAATTTATGATATGGAACATTTATAAATAAAGCATATCATTTGTTATTGTGGGCTACTTTGATCGTTTTGTATTTCAGCCATTTTTTCCAAGGCTTTTCGATAACTGTTGGAAATGTTTCCTGAGAATATTTAATTAATTTTTCTTGGAGATCGGTTTTAATAAAACATACTTCTAATATTTCATTGATTAAATCATTAACTTTAGTTTTAACTTGGGCTGAATAAGTAGTAGCAGTTTTTGTATAAAAGGACTGGAACAGTTCTGTCATTTGCGAGTCTAAAACATCTACCTTGATTTTTATAAAATCCTTATCAATTTTTATTACGACATTTAAGTCATTTCCTAATGTCTTGATTAAAATTAGACCCTCTTGATTATTGATAAATTCCATATTTAGAAAAACTTTCTTGGATGGAACACAGATTGGATAATGTTAATTCCATTTAATTATCTCTTTCTTAATTATACGCATATAATAATTGCTATTATTCCTATAAACTAAAAAATGATGTTTAATAACATCATCATAATTTATTTTTTAAGAAGTTTTTTGATTGGGGCATAAGTTTTTCGGTGTAACGGACACAACCCATACTTTTGCAAAGCCATTAAATGTTCTTTTGTTCCATAACCTTTATTATTTTTGAAATTATAAACCGGATAGCGTTTATGATAATCAATCATCATTAAATCCCTTGTTACTTTAGCAAGGATCGAAGCGGCCCCAATTGATTGGGATAAATTATCACCATCAATAATATTTTGATAATTAAAATGGACTGATAATTTTTCCGCGTCAGTTAAATTTAGGTCAGGTTTTACTTTAAGCATTTGAATTGTTTGTTCCATCCCAAAAATACTTGCCTGTTTAGGATTCATTTCTTCAACTTGTTCAACCGAAACCGTGTAAATTGCATAATCAAGGGCAACTTTAGTAATTTCAGTAAATAATTGTTCTCGTTGGAGTGCTGTTAATTTTTTACTATCTTTAATCGCTGGATTAAAATAATCCAGTGGTAAGACAACGGTTGCAACAACCAATGGTCCGGCTAAACATCCCCGCCCTGCTTCATCACTACCAGAAAAGATTTTAACTTGGGGATATTGTTTTAATAAATCTTGTTCAAACTGATTCATACCTTATCTTGTCTCCTCGCTGGGAGTTTCAAACGAAAGCAAACCAAATTCATTATTCCATAATTTATTTAAAAAATCTTGCACAATATTATCAACATTATCGGCATTAACAATTTGGAAACGATTTTTTTGCATCAATAATAATAGATCAAATCACGTACTAGGAGTATCAGTTGTGATTTTATAATCATTAGGGATTTGGTAGTTGCTAACTAGCACATTAAAATAATGCTCATAAATTCATTTAATTGCTGCTAAACAAATTTCTTCTTTTGGCAAAATTTCTTCTTTAATTGACCGCGTAAAAACAAGACGCAGGGCAACTTGTGGATCGTCAATGTTTGGTCATAAAATTCCGGGGGTATCTAACAAAGCAATCTGATCATTGAGTTTTAATCATTGTTGGCCCTTCGTAACCCCTGGTTTATTACCAACTTTTGCTGAGGCTTTATTAATTAATGAATTAATAACAGTTGATTTTCCAACATTTGGAATTCCTAAGATCATGATTTTTAACTGGGGGCTCTTAATTCCTTTCTTATAATCACGAGCTAACTTATCTTTTAAAATATCTAAAATTTTCGGAACAATAATTTTGGATATTTTATGATGTTTACTATCAACCAAAATAACTGGAATTTGTTGTTCTTGATAATAATTAAGCCACATTTTGGTAATTTTCGGGTCAGCTAAATCTTTTTTATTTAATATTATTAGGCGCAGTTTATTATGGCTTAGTTTTGCAACAACTGGGTTTGCTGAGGAAAACGGAATCCGACAATCAACAACTTCAATAACTAAATCAATTAATTTAATTTTTTCATCAATTTGCCGAATTGCCTTCGCCATATGACCAGGAAATCAGTTAATATTGGTTGTCATGCTCGTTCCTCATCTTTCTTTAATATTATATAAGAAAAACAATCTTTATTAATACAATAAAGATTATTTTAATTTTATAAATTATAGTCCTCAAATCATTCTAAGGTGATATTGGTGATCTTATCATTTTTAATATCATCTAAAAATGTCTCACACGCTAAAGTTAGGTCTGGCACTTCTTCATCAGGATTTAACATTCCTTTGACCGCCATAATTTTTAAAAATTGACTAATAATATCATCAACTGTCATATTAACAGTTAGTTTAAGACTATATTTTTCTTCAAGTTTATCTTTATATTTTTTTAATAAAAGCTTAAATGCTTTAATTGCAACAATTTCGACATTATCTTTAATATCAAAAATTCCTAGCATTTGGGTATGTCAATATACTTTTAAATTGGTAAAATTAACACCAGTAATTGCCGGAGTATCAATAATTTCAATATTGTTGTTATATTTTGATACTCGCTGGCGACCAAACAAACCGGTTCCGCCTTTTTTAGTACCCTCAGTAGCACCAAAGAATAAACGGTCCACAAAAGCAGTTTTCCCTGATTTTGGCATACCAATTACAATAATTTTTTTATCTTCAAAGTTTTTTAGATAAGCATCGCATTTTTCTCAGAAGCTAAGATTTTGTTGATCATTTGCTTCTTCAAGAGTTAATGCCATTAAAAGACAGATGATTCCTTTACTTTCAAAATAAGATGTTCATTCAACAGTTTTGCTTTCATCTGCTTGTAAACAATGAGTAAGAATAATCATTCGTTGCTTGTCTTTTAATTCGGGATCCTCATAATTTAATAAATTAGTTCCTGACGCCGGAATCCGCGCATCAGTTACCTCAATAATTAAATCAGCATCTTTTGCTAAATCATACACATTTTGGTTTGCTTTAACAAATTCTGGAGGAACCGAAACAATAATTTCTTCTCTCTCATCTTGCATAGTCTACACACCTCCTATTTATAAGATATTAAAAGACTATCTAAACTGATTTACTTTTTAATAACTTCTTTAATACGAGCTGCTTTACCATGACGATCTCTCATATAATAAATTCTTGCTCGACGTACTTTTCCGTATTTAACAACTTCAATTTTATCAATTAAAGGTGAATGTAACGGGAAGTTTCTTTCTACCCCAGCCCCATTGCTAACTTTTCTAATTGTCGCTGACTGGCTAATACCACTACCTTGGAGTTTAATTACGACACCTTCAAAAATTTGGATCCGTGATTTATTTCCTTCTTGAATTTTAGCATGGACTTTAATTGTATCTCCTGATGAGAATTCAGGGTGATTATTACGAAGTTGATTTTCAACAACTTCTTCTACTAAACGCATGTTCATGTTGTTGTTATCCTTTCTATTAAATAATTAATCTATGTTATTGGATTGGACAATGGTTCATAGCAACTAACGAAGTAGCCTAGCGGAACCATTTTATTTGTCATTGTTTTTAATTTCTGTTAACCAATTTTCCTCTTGCTTTGTTAAAGTTAAATTTTCTAACAAGTCGGGGCGACGAAGATAAGTTCTTTTCAAAGTTTGGTACTTTCTCCAATCGGCAATCTTTTGATGATGACCACTTAATAAAACATCTGGGACTTTTTTTCCCTCAAAACTAAATGGTTTCGTATACACGGGGTAATCTAACAGTTGGTTAGAAAACGAGTCATTTTGATGAGAATTTTCATTAATAACATCCGCACAAAGTCTTGTTACACTATCAATAATAACCATACTAGCTAATTCACCACCAGTTAAGACATAATCTCCAATTGATAGTTCTAAATCGACATAGTCACGGATTCGTTCATCAAATCCTTCATAATGCCCACAAATTAACATTAAATCATTGTTATTGCTTGCTAAAGATTGGGATAGTGATTGTTTTAAGGCTTGACCTTGTGGAGTTAATAAAATTACCGTCATCCCCGCGGTTTTATTTGCTTGAATTGCCTTAACCACGGGTGGGGCCATTAATACCATTCCTTCTCCACCACCATATTGATAATCATCAACTTGGCGATGCTTTAATTCACTATAATTTCTAATATCGACAATTTTAATTGTAATAATCTTTTTCTCAAGGGCTCTTTTAATAATGGATATCCCCATAAAATCATTAAACATATTAGGAAATAAAGTTAGAATAATAAAGTTTTTTTGCATTTAAATCACCTTATCTAATATGATTATTTTGTTTTTTTGATCAATTTTTTTTACATATTCATCAACATAGGGAATTAACATAATTTGGTTATTATGATGTAAAAAAACTTCAAAAATTGTATGAGCTTTGGTGGTAAAAGTATTTTTAAGAATCCCGATTTCGTGGTCATTATGTATTACCTTATAATCAACAAGATCTTCAATAATTGTTAATAACCCTGTTGGTAATTCTTTATCTGGTAAATAAAGCACTGTTCCCCGGAGTTGAACAACTTCGTTAATACTATTAAATTCTTTAAATTTAATAATATACTGACTATTAGTTTTTTTTAGATTCTTAATTGTTAATTGTTGATAAACACCTTGTTGTTTAAAAAAGAATACCTTATTAACTAACATTTCCAAGCTTCCTAGGAGAATTAACATTGTTGCTTTAACTTCACCTTTAATAGCATGCGGTTTATTAATTTTAAAAACTTTAGTTAACTCATTCATAATTATAATAATTCAAATGTTAAATTAACTTTTTTATAATCAATTGCAGAACGCAAATTAATTAATTTTCGTAAGCTATTGGCAACTTGCCCATTTTTACCAACCACATGGCCAAAGATTTCTTGGTGACACATTACTAGTAAATTAACAATATCTTGTTCTAACGAAGGAAGTTGACGAATTTCATAAAATAAAATACTATCTTCCTTATTGATTAACGGCTCAATTAGTTTTGTTAACTCATCAATATACATTGCACTTTAACCTTACCTATTTTTTAGGACTTTTTTGGGTTTTAACATTAGCTTTTTTAGCAGTTTGTTTGTCGTTGTGTAATCTAGTCATTAATCCTTCTTTACTTAAGATGTCACGAACAGTATCAGTTGGTTGTGCTCCTGTTTGCAATCATTTATAAGCAATTTCATTATCAATGTTTACTTCACCATTAATTGGATTATAAGTTCCAATTAATTCAATGTATTCACCATCACGTTTGACTCTAGCATCAGTTGCAACAATTCGATAAAAGGCTGCTTTTTTTCTTCCTGTTCGTTTTAAACGTAATTTAACCATTCTTATATTCCTTTCTATTTTTCTAGTTGTTAAACAATATAACTTAGCACCTTAAATATCATATAACATTATAAAAATATGTCAAGTAAAATAACTTAACATCAGTGTTAATGTAAATTAATTTAGAATTTTATTATTTATCAAACCATTTTTAATAAAATTCATAAAAACCCTTTTTACTAAGGGTTTTTATGAATGCTAACTAAAGTTAATTGCTTGGATTTTACGACGCGAAATTTCTTGAATTTCATTCGTTAATAATTTATAAATTAAATATTGAATATAAATAAAATCAATGTCTTGTAATCTATTGCCATAATTTTCAACGAGTTGACGTTCAGCTGTGATTAAAAATTTTTCTTTTTCCTGTTTTAGATTTAAATTTTTCCGAAAATGGTGATAATATTTTTCATGGTATTCTGCTCATAACGCATCACATCTTAATACTAAAATTTTATACATATCAGTTAACAAAAGATTTAATCGTTCAAGGAATCCATCTTCTGATAACACAATGGAACTATATTACTAATTATTTTTAAATCTGTTAATAACATATAAATGGGGTTGGTACTATCAATAATTTTTTCAGTTTGGACTACTATTTCCAACTAATTTTTGATATAGTGCAAATCAATGCTCATTGTTTTGATATGATTGCTACCTACTCTCTACGAAAATTGCTATAAATTATCATAGTTTAATTATAATACATTTTATTTATTAACAAAGTATTTTTTTGTGTAATATTTTATTATTATAGATAATTTTTATAATTTTTTGGATATAAAAAAGATTTGAAAAAGATAAACACTTAGAATAATAAAAACGACAAATAAAAAATACTAAGGATAACCTTAGTATTTTCTTAATTTAAGAATTATAATGATCCAAAGTAAACTACTGTTCTTACCATTTGTGATACATATGACATTTCATTATCATATCATGAGTATACTTTTAATAATTGTTTTCCATCAACTTCAACAATTTTTGTTAATGTTGCATCAAAGATTGACCCATGTGATTCACCAATAATATCTGTTGAAACAATTGGTTGTGTGTTATATCCTAATGTTTCTGATGCAGCAGCTTTCATTGCATTATTAATTTCATCAATTGTTACATTTTTTTTCAATTCAACAGCTAAGTCAACGATTGACCCTGTAATTGTTGGCACACGTAATGCCATTCCATCTAATTTACCTTTTAATTGTGGTAAAACTAAGGCCACAGCAGCAGCAGCTCCTGTTTTAGTTGGCACAATGTTAGCAAAAGCAGCACGTGCTCTACAAACATCATCATGAGCTAAGTCTAATAATCTTTGGTCATTTGTAACCGCATGCACTGTTGTCATGTATCCTTTTTCAATTCCAAATTTTTCATCTAAAACTTTGGCAACTGGTGCTAAACAGTTAGTTGTACAACTTGCTCCTGAAATAATTGTGTCATCTTTAGTTAAATCTTTATGGTTTACATTATAAACTATTGTTTTAATTCCTTCACCTTTAGCTGGAGCTGAAATCATAACTTTTTTTGCTCCGGCTTCTAAGTGTAATGAAGCACCTGCTTTATCAGCAAATCTTCCTGTTGATTCAATAACAACATCAACACCTAATTTTCCTCATGGTAATGCTTTTGGGTCTTTTTCTACACATACGATGATTTTTTTACCATCAACAATGATAGCACCTTCTTCAGCTGAGATTTTTCCACTCATTCATTTACCATGTGCTGAGTCAAATTCTAATAATGTTGCTAATGTTTTAGCATTTGTTAAGTCATTAATAGCTACAATTTCAACATTTTTTTCTTCAAATAATTTTCTAAAAGCTAAACGTCCAATACGTCCAAATCCATTAATTGCGATTTTTGTCATAATTTGTCTTTCCTCTATTCTATTTCCTAATAATAAATAATATCTAGTCTGTTATTCATCCTCTATTCTTGCACTATAAAATAACGCTAAATTCTGAATACATCCTTAAATTTATTTTACACTACCCTTACTATTTTACAATAAATATTTCAAAATAATTAATAATTTTAATCATTTTTTTAGTTTAAATTTTTGCGATTATATATTCATAAATTAAGAGCAAATAAACAGCAACTAAATAAAATAAATATAATCCAGCATAGCTAAGATAATGCTGTCATTTTGGGGAGTCAATTGTTCAATAACTATTATTTCATTTTAAAACTGTTCCGGTTGATAAATTAATTGCTGGTGCACTAAAACTATTTACGAAACCAGGTTGAACTTGGACATTAATTGAACTAAGTGGTGCTAAGATATAACCAGGATGATTAAACATCATTGCTCATTGTCCTCAAACATTTAAACTATTCATAATCATCATTGCTTTATTATATTGTGTTAAATAAGTTAACTCTTTTTTAATTGCAGTTTTAGGGGGTAATTTAATAAACTGTGATCTAACAACATTACTAATAATTTTAATATAATTAATTAAATTAACAATTTCCCTGATAAATATAATTTCTCTCCAGATTGATGAAAACTATTTAGCAAAATATTAGCTAAACTAGCGGCCACTTTGATACCATTGCATATTCTTTGTCCATTATGTTCTCCCTTCTCAATGAAGTTAATCAAAATAGATGCTAAATTATTAATTTAGCATCTATAATTAACTACATTAATCGGTAGCTAAAACATTATAAATTTTGTTTTAATCAAACAGTCCGTCAATTTCAATTCCATCAACATAATATACTTCACTTTCTTCATATCAAGATTTCCCGCTTTTTCATTCGTCATAAGTTCTTCCTTCTAAACTGATAAATAAGCCATTTGTGGCGGCAGAACTACTAAATCATTCTTTAGAATTATTAATATTTCATTTAACAAAATCTTTAAAATAATTAGTAATGGCATTAATTCGGACTTGTTGCTTATCTCCTCACACTTAGGGATCTTTGGCATTATTTAATAATACATTTCACTCATTAATAAAATAGTTAATCTCTTCCATATCCTGCTCTTTTAATGCTCTTAAAAAATATTTAGCATCATGTCAACTAATATGTAGTTGAATATAACTATATGATTCCTTTCAATAATTGTGTGATTCAAATTTATTTGAAACATTATCAATTGTTACTATTTCAACTTTTGAATTATTACTGTCTTGTTTAATTAGCGAAGCACTAAGAGTTGACATTCCAATGACAAAGGTATTTAAAATTACTTAAAATTTCGTCATTTTTTATCCTCCTAGTGAATAGATACCTATTCTTTAAAATATTAGCATTAAAAAAATAAAAGACAATAAAAATAATCTATAATTTAAAATTAATAATATAAAAAATCTTGATTCTAATTCATAAGATTCTACGAATTAGGAACAAGATTGGTATGACTAATCTTTATCAACATTTATAAAAGTGTTTTGGTTAAAGGGAATACTTTCTTCATAAATAATGGGATTCCCATATAAATCTAAGGCAATTGTTTCAAAACTTACTAATAACTGGACTTGGGTTAATTTATCAAACAAGGGCATTTTTGCCAAATATTCCTGGGCCATTTCATTTAACTCGTTAGTTAACACTGGTAATGATTTATGTTGTAATAAACTAAACGATGATAATAAACTGCGATATTCTAAACTATCTTTTGCCCCCCGGACCATTTGCTTTTAAAAACTCATCTAAAATATCTTGTTTTTGTTGTTTAATTTCTCGAAATTTTTCTTCGGAAATATAATGTTTTTGAATAAAAGCATCCTTATCAGTTGTCCATTCATTTAAAAACAAGATACGGTGTAAATTTCGTTCAAAACATTCAAATTTAAACTTATCATCGGAATCAGGTTAATAATTTTTGATTAAGTATTCTTGGCGATCACGGACAATAAACCTAATTCCGTGACCTTTTTCATGCCAATATTTTAGAATATCCAAGTATTTAATTTCACAAAACTGGTTATTTTGATTAAAACATTTTACTTGATATTTATTAAAATCATAAGTTAGCATTTATTCTTCCATGCCTCTTCTACTATTTCCCAATAATTCAATTTCACTAGCTAAACCCCGAATTCGATCAACAATCCGTAAGGCTTTAATTTGGTTCGTGGCACTATCATGTAAATCATTTTTAATATTACAATATAATAATATTAATTTTGTTAAGTTAAAGTTTGATGTGAAAAACACCGGCTTATTCTGACTAACCCGATCATTTAAAATTCGGAATAATAAATCATCGCGCACCCAAGCCGAGACGCTTTCACCACCAATGTCATCCAAAAATAAAACATCAGAGCTTAACAACTTTTCAACTAAAGAAGAATCATTGACAGATAAATTAAAGGATGCTTTAATTTTATTAATTAAATTAATAACCGAAATAAAAGCAATTTTTTTGCCATTATTAGCAAGCGTATTCGCTAAGCGAATTGCTAAATAAGTTTTGCCAACCCCTGGATTACCATAAATATATAATCCTTTTTTGCGGGTTCCTTTTACAAATTTAATCATTTGTTCAATAATTTTTTTTAAATTTTTAAAATTAAGATCCTGGTCAACATCGTTTAAACGTAATTTAAATAATTCATCACTAAAGTCATAAACTACATAGTTATTTTTAACCCGGTGGAGCTCATTATAAGCAATTCGGTGATTACATTCAACCCGGGTTAAAACTAGTATATTATTTTCATAAATAAAATAATATTTATAACCTTGAAAGGACTGGGGACAAAGCGCTAAATTAGGATTATATTCACAAAGATGGTAGTTATCAAGATATTCAACAAAAAAATCTTGAAACTGTTGCCAGTGTCTTTGGTCAAAGTTAATATCTTTTAAATTTTGAATTAATTCTGCATTTGCTTTAATTTTTGCTAATAATCCTGATTGTCCCATGATTCCCTAACCTAATTCCTATAAATTTTTTAATTCCTCAATTAATTGCTTCTCATCAATTTTTTCCCCCGAAAAATCTGGTTTTGATTGTTCATATAACTGTACATACTCTAAATTTTTAATCTCACTTGCTTTTAAGTCTTGGCTAAAACTACGGGTTGCTTGACTATTAGTTTTAATTGCATTTTTGGTTGTTTTTGCCCGTTGACTTTTAACATATGCTTCTTTCAGATGATCCATTGCTTTTTTAACCGTTATAATTTTTAACTGGTTAAAGGTATTTGCAATTTTTTCACAATAACTTCGTTCAATCCGTTTATTATTCTTAAATCAGACATATTCAATTAAACAATTAACAACTCCATTTTTTAATTGATAATTCAAAATTAAATCCCGAATAATATCAATTTCAATCGGTGTTGGTCGAACATTATCTCGTAATAATGTTAAATATTCAATTGGATCAATTGTGGCCATTTCCTTGATTTTAGCTTCTTTCATACTTGAAGGGTTAACAACATTTTCTTCATCAATAATTAAGTTTAACTGTTCACCGTTAATTTGTTTTTTCAAAGTTTCTTTTTGGTAAAAATCTGATAATAACATTTGGAATTTATGATAACTAAAAATTCTTGTTTTATTTTCAACACTGATTGCTTGATAAATAAAGTTAGCAATATCTTTTGTTAAAATATGATAATAATTTGCTAATTGGACAATCTTGTCCTTGTAAGGCAAATATAATTTACTATTGGCGTTTTTACCAGCTAAATACTTATCAATATAAATAAAATCAATGTTTAACAAAAGATTGGGATTTTGCAAGGCTGTTGATTCACTAGTAATATCAATATATTTATCATTTTTTAAAAACTTTTCCTTAATTAATAAGAAATTTTGATGTCCTAATTTATCCGATAAATAACTACATAACACCGGATTTGAAAAGAAAGCATCGGGGGTAATGGGAAGTTGTGGTTTTAAAATATAATAGGTTCCCTTTCCCCGTTTTAAAACTTTCAATAAGCCAATTATTTCCAATTGATGTTTTGATTTAATTAATTCATCATATGTCATTTGTAAGATTGCTAAGAAATGTTCTGAACCATACTTAGTGTTGATATCTAATTCAATGTCATCATATACTAACATTAAATATAGGGCATGAGCCTGGTGCCCAATAATTGGACGATACAAATATAATACAATTAAACGATCATAATTTGTTAAGTCGTAGTCTCGTTTTACTAAATACTTAACTTCTGATTCTATCTTCATACTCTTAAATTCTCCACTATTCTGTTAATTTCACTTATTTAATATTTTAATGACACATTTTATAAATTAATTCACAATCCATTCTAATCTTACAAATTAATTAAAAAAGTGTAAATATTAAATTAACAATTTTATTTTATTTGCGACTTATCCACATCTAAAAAGAGAATATTATGAGTATTTATGAGATATTTTTAAGTTTTACACATATCAACAATTTTTAACTATTGTTGATTTAACTTTTGTTTACGAAAATTAAAGTAGTTTAAATTAAGTTCACCTGTTCGAATTACCCACAAATCTAAGTTATGACGAAGCATAATTAGTTTGTACATTACCACAAATGATGATAAGGTAATTGGTAAGTAAATTACCATTTCAATTGGCATTTTAATTAATTTCGCTTGGAAAATTGGTCAGGCAATAATTTGGGTTCATCCAATTGCGTATAATCACAAGGTATTTAATCCAAATGAAATTAAACTAAAGGTTAGGATATATAAAATAACTGCTTTTCAATATCATCCTTTATTACTACGGAAAATAAACACTAAACTGCCCATAAAGCCATATAAAACAACATTAAAAGTAAATCCTAAATTGAAACTTCCCAAAATATTAATTAATGATCCAATTAAGTCCGCAGCAATTCCCGATAAAACCCCCATAAAAGGACCAAATAACATCCCAATCACAAAGATTAAAAAGTTACCTAGCGCTAATTTAATAACGCCAATCCCAGCAATTAAAATATTATACCCAATAAAATTAGTTAACACTGTTGATAGTGCTACTAACATACTACTTACGGTAATTACTAAAATATTAATTTTCCGAATATTTTTACGATCTAACCAGCTGGCAAGACCTAAAAAAATAGCAATTAAAACCCCCGCACCAAAACTTGTCAAAATATAAAACATTATTTTCACGTCCTTTCTAAATAAAAACTATAAACAAGCGGAACAAAATATAATGATCCACAGACCAAAATATTTTTATCCTGATTTTGAATAATAAATTTTTTTCAATTATAAACTTTATTGTTAAAATTAACATCTTTAAGATTTCACGCCAATGGATGCTTAAATGTTGTAATATATAATTTACTATTAAAGTGGTTTTTTAGTAATTTTAAATTTTCAAGATAATTTTTTTTACTAGAAGAAGCAAATAAAACCATCGTTTCTTTATCATTATCAATATCTAAAATATCAAACGTTTGAATTAAGGCGTTAATTCCTTCGGGATTGTGCGCTCCGTCAATAATAAAATAAGGATTTTTATTTAAAATGGTAAACCGTCCTAATAACGGAATAATTTTAAAAATTTCATAATTAATTGTTAAGTTTAAAAACTCCATAATTTTAATAACTAACCCAACATTATATTGTTGATAGTAATTAATTGCTTTCAAATATTTATCACTAATGATAATTTGTTCTTTATTAACATATTTACTAATAGTTTTTAAATATTTTTTACAACTATTAGAAATAATTAAGGGATTATTATTTTTAACAATTTTGACTTTATTAGCAATAATTTCTTCAATCGTGGTTCCTAATACTTCGGTATGGTCAAAACCGATTGATGTTAAAGCTACTAATAATTGGTTCGCAAAAACATTCGTAGCATCGTGGGCCCCGCCAATGCCTGCTTCAATAATTGCAATTTTAACATCTTTTTCAATAAAATAAAGAATCGCCATTAACGTTCAAATTTCAAAAAAAGTTAAGTGGTATGCTTGAACATCGGGGTGAATCTTTTTTAATAATCTTTTTAAATCATCATCACTAATATAATCATTATTAACTTTAATTCGTTCATTATGGTTTAAAAACGCGGGGGATGTGAAAAGGCCCACTTGCTCATAATCAGGAATTAGTTGCTTTTGTAAATAATTCGAAGTTGAACCTTTTCCATTGGTTCCGACCACATTAATTACCTTAATTTTATTTTGCATATTATCATATTTTTCAGCTAGTAATTTACTGAGCTGATATTCATCTTGAAACGGTTGTACTTTAACAATTTTCTTCTGTACTTTCATTTTCTCTCTTACTTCTCCAACATTTTTTTCAAATATTTCGCGGTATAACTAGCATCAGTTTTTTTGGCAACTTGTTCGGGCGTTCCGGTAGCAACAATTTTGCCACCACCAACCCCACCGTTTGGTCCTAAATCAATAATATAATCGGCAACTTTAATAACATCTAAATTATGTTCAATGGTAACAACCGTATCACCATTATCCACAATCCGGTTTAAAACTTTTAGTAATCTTTTTACATCATCAATATGTAAACCGGTGGTTGGTTCATCTAATAGAAATAATGTTTTCCCAGTTGCTCTTTTTAATAAGAAGGTTGATAATTTTACCCGTTGGGCTTCTCCACCGGATAATTCTGTTGCTGATTGACCTAATTTAATATACCCTAAACCGACTTCTTGCATGGTTGTTAATTTTTGTTTAATTTTTGGTTGCTTTTCAAAAAAGGCACATGCTTGGTCAACGGTCATTTCCAGCACGTCATAAATATTTTTTTCTTTATATTTTACCATTAAAGTTTCATCATTATAACGTTTTCCTTCACAAACTTCACACTGAACAAAAACTGTCGGTAAAAAATGCATTGAAATTTTAATAATACCATCCCCTTGGCAATTTTCACAACGACCACCGGGAACATTAAATGAAAATCGTCCTTTTAAATAACCACGGGCTTTGGCTTCCGGTGTTCCGGCAAATAAATCTCTAATATCATCAAAAACAGAAGTATAAGTGGCCGGGTTACTGCGAGGTGTTTTCCCAATTGGATCTTGGGAAATATTAATAACTTTATCAATATTATCAATTCCCACAATTTTATTATGAGCACCGGGACGTTCCGTTAAGTTACCAAGGTTCTTTTTAATTCCTTTTCATAAAATTTCATTCATTAAGGTTGATTTACCACTTCCCGAGACACCAGTTAAACAAATAAATTTATTTAAGGGGATTGTCACATTAATATTTTTTAAATTATTTTCCCGGGCTCCTTTAATTTCCAACGTTAGACCATTCCCACCGCGACGGGTTTTCGGAACTTCAATGGTTTCTTCTCCTTTTAAATATTTACCAGTAATTGATTCAGGATTAGCCATGATATCATCCACGGTTCCAATGGCGACTACTTCACCACCATTAATCCCGGCGGCTGGGCCAATATCAACAATATAGTCACTAGCCATGATAGTATCTTCATCATGTTCAACTACAATTAACGTGTTTCCTAAATCACGTAAACTTTTTAAAGTATCAATTAACATATCATTATCACGTTGGTGCAGACCGATGGAAGGCTCGTCCAAAACATATAAAACTCCTGTAAGCTGACTTCCAATTTGGGTTGCTAAACGAATTCGTTGGGCTTCTCCTCCAGATAAAGTTTGGGCGTTTCTTGACAATGTTAAATAACTAAGGCCAACACGGTTCAAGAAATCAAGACGGTTAACTAATTCATTAATAATTAGCCGGGCAATTTCTTGTTGTGTTTCGGTTAAGCTTACGTTTAAAACAAATTGTAGCTCATCTTCGACTGATAAATCGGTAAAATCAGCAATATTTAAATTATTAATTTTAACCGCTAAAGGTAGTTTATTTAACCGTTTGCCTTGACAAGTAGTACATTTTTTATCAGCCATAAATTGTTTATAGTACTCTCGGGCTGATTCACTAGTTGTTTCGGTATAACGGCGTTCAATTAACTGGCCAATTCCTTCAATATAATCATATCCCCGCATCGTGTTCCCACTGGCTGTGCGAATGTTATATTCAATTGGTTCATCACTACCGCGAATTAAATATTGCAATTGTTCTCGGGGTAAATTTTCAATTGGTTGGTCTAAAGGAATATTGTAGTGATTAGCTAATACTTTAAATTTTTGTCATTCAAGATTAGTTGTATTAACAATATTTTTTAAATAAACAATGCCCCCCTGTAAAATTGTTAAGCGGCGATTAGGAATTAATAACTCTTCATCAACTTCTAATTTAACTCCTAAACCTTTACATTCATAACAAGCACCCGTTGGGGAGTTAAATGAAAACAATCGCGGTTCTAACTCAGGAATAACAAAACCACAAATACTACATGAATAATTTGTTGAAAATAATAATTCTTTGTTTTGATCAAGCAAATAAATTTTAACTAACGAATCACCATATTTTAAAGCAATTTCAATTGCATCATGAATCCGACTAATCATATCTTCATTATCACGAAAAACAATCCGGTCAATAACAATGTCAATATTTTGACGTTTATTTTTATCTAATTCAATTTCATCATCTAAGGACTTAATTTCATCATTAACCTTTACACGTAAAAAGCTTTCTTGTTTTAATCGTAAAAAAAGATCTTTAAAACTTCCCTTTTTGTCACGCACAATTGGGGATAAAATCATTAATTTATCATCTGCTTTTACTTGTTGTTTTAAATTATTAATAATTTCTTTGATTGTCACTGATTTAATAATCCCGTGACCATTAATACAATAAGGGGTTCCTACCCGGGCATATAATAATCTTAAGTAATCATAAATTTCTGTCACAGTTCCCACGGTACTGCGGGGATTATGACTAGTTGTTTTTTGATCAATCGAAATGGCGGGTGATAGCCCTTCAATTGCATCAACATCGGGCTTTTCATTGCCTCCTAAAAACTGGCGCGCATAACTAGACAAACTTTCAATATATCTTCGTCGTCCTTCTGCATAAATCGTATTAAATGCTAAGGAAGATTTCCCACTTCCTGATAATCCAGTAAAAACAACTAATTTATTTTTGGGGATTTCAACATTAATGTTTTTTAAATTATTTTCCCGGGCCCCTTTAACAATTATTTTATCTTTGCTCATTTTTGATAGTTCTCCTCTTGTAAACTCATTCTATCTAATATTGTAATATAGAAAGTTAATTAAATAAATATTTTTTAAAAATAAAAATCCGAAAAGAAAAAAGAGTTATCAACTGAACACTCTTTTTTGTTATTTTATTTTAATTCTTTTTTCATTTCTGATACTTTGGTATCAATGTATTGACTATAACTACTTACCAGTTTTTCATCACCTTCTAAGTAAAATAGAATTTTCATGATTTTATCTTCTAAATCAGTTAGTTCTTCATCATCTTTATAAATTTCAATAAAATAAATTTCTACTAGTTGCTCAGCAATTTCTTCATTAGCAACTGATTGTTCATAATAGTTATTATAATTTGCTTCATTAAGAATTTCACCTAAAAATGAATCAAACAATTTCTCATCGTTCATTTTTAACTTAATTTCTTGTAATAATTGGATTAATTCTGGTTTCATTATATATCCCTCCGTATTTTTCTAAATATGATATATATTTAATTCTACTATACTTTTAGAAATTTGTCTTGTTTAATTGGTTATATCTTTCTAAATAGTTATCACAACTGGTAATTGTTGTTTCAAACTGGTTATTGAGTATCATAATTTTATCCTGGTAAATTTCTTTGTTCATGTTTAATGTTTTGATCAATTGTAAAACAATTAATTGTAAACGTAAAACCAACTCTGTAGAATCAAGCAACGTAATGGCATTAATTAATAGCTTTTGATATTTATAACCAACAACTGAATTATTTTCTGAACCAACTAACTTTGTTTTATTTTTAATAATTGTACGGTTTAAGTGTCCATATTCTTCATCAAAATAATACCGGGTAATAAATTCTTCAATTTCGCTTTCAAATTCTAAGGGGTCTTTTTCTTCGCGGCGATAAAAAACGCTTCTTTTATCCCCATTGGCATAACCTTTCCCCACTAAATTGGATAAATCTGTTGTTAAATTCAATATTATCTTCTAATTTTGCTTTTAGAACATACATCATTCTTAAAACATAACCTGCAAATTTACGTTTATTATCATAATTAAAATCATAATACTTTAAAATGCCCAAACAAATCATAATATTATTTTATAAGCCTAAAATTTTATAAGTATTATAAATATTAATTAATTCATCAATTAAAAATAATACTTTAATATAGTTTCCATTACTGTGACCACCTATACTATTTTAATTTTATTAATTAACTTATTATTTTACTAAACCTAAAAATGAACTTGGTTCTAAACTAGCACCACCAACTAAAGCACCATCAATGTCAGTTTGACTTAATAATTCTTTAATATTGTCTGGTTTAACACTACCCCCATATTGAATACGAATATCATTAGCAACGACATCATCATATAAACTAGCTATTTTATCACGAATTACACGACAAACATCTTGGGCAATTTGCGCAGTGGCAGTTTTCCCGGTTCCAATTGCTCAAATTGGTTCATAAGCAATAACAATTGTTTTAACATCTTCTTCATTAATACCTTCTAAGGCTTTTTCAATTTGACGAGTAACAACTTCATTTGTTTGTTTTTTTTCATATTGAGTTAAGGTTTCCCCACAACAAATAATTGGTACCATTCCCTTGGCTAATAGTTTTTTTGCTTTTTTATTAACAGTTTCATCAGTCTCGTTAAACATTTCACGACGTTCAGAGTGACCAATAATAACATGGGTAATGTTTAAATCTTGTAGCATTTCAACTGAGATTTCCCCGGTAAAGGCTCCTTGACTTTCAAAATGACAGTTTTGCGCAGCAATAATTAAATTTTTTGCGTTTTCCTTAGCAACCGCTAAACTAGTAAAGGGTACTCCCACTCCGGATTCCACCGTGATTCCGGCAACTTCTTTATCAACTTCTTGAATAAAATCAACAGTTTCTCTCACTGTTTTATGCATTTTTCAATTTCCAATAATAATTTGTTTTCTCATTGTTTACCATCTCTTTCTATATTATTTTTAAATAACATTTTAATTATATACTTTTAATATTATTAAAGTAAATAACTAAATTTATTATTCCCATTTTTGTTAATTCTAAATGCTATAATAATATTAATTAGAAATGGAGGATACAATGATGTTTTTTAGTTCTTTTCAAATGAAATATAATACTAAACAATTAAAAAAATTGCCCAAAATTATTATTTCCCCAAAATGATTAGTAGTTGATGTGCGGCCAAAAGAAGATTGAAAAGAAAGTCACGTTGTTAATAGCATCAATGTTCCCCATCATTTATTTAAATTACTTTATCATAAAAAAATTGATAAAAATAAAAAAATCTTGTTTATTTCACAAGGGGGGCGTAGTCACTTAGATTTATATAAATTATTACGAAAACATAATTTTAAAGTTTATATTCTGGACGGGGGATGAAAAAAATTACATGAAACTCCTGAGTATGATGAGTATCTTACTTATTCTCCCATTGATTAATTATTTTAAATTTTCATAATATATTTTTTTAATTTCCCGAAATAAATGGTTTACTCCTGATTTTGATAATTCTAAATTATATTTATCATATAAAAGATCAGATAATTCTTGTAAAGATGATTCCGGATTAGCAAGGCGTTGATAAGCTAATTTTTTGGTATTTTCGTTGAGTTCATCAAAAAGATCATGATCAACTAAATAGTTAATCATCATAACTTGTTCAATACCTGCCTTTGTTGATTTTTGCTGATTAGAAATTTCAATATTATTTAGGCGATTAATGCTATTGGTCATATCACGCGAAATTCTTGTGTCTTCAAACGTTAACACACTATTAATTGCATCAATTAACTTTAAAAAATCAGAAACCAAAAAAGATTTCTTAATATAACAAACATATTTATCATGGCGTTTAGTAATTTTAAATAAAAAACGGTATTTACTTAATAACTTTTTAAAATATAACACCGATGGTTCTTCGCTAAACTGAACTTCTAAATGGTAGTTACTAGTATTCGGTGAATTAACACTTCCACAAGCAACAAAGATTCCGGCAATATAAGCCCGGTGGCAATGTTCTTCTCAATCATCAGGAATTTCAATAATTTTTTGGTGGTGGGCAAAATCATAAACATGTAATGCTTCTAAAATATAACGAGAATTCTTTTTAATTTTTAAAATAAATGTTTTATGTTTTTTTAATTTATTAGATTGCACTATAATTGTTTCAATTTCCGCATCAAAAGAATGACGAAAAAAAGTATATATTGCACGGATTACGGGGTTGCTAATTGAACTAACTTCAAAATTAAAATAATGGTCACTAATATTTAATTTCATATTATATTTAGTGAAACCTCCCAGAAAAGCTTTCTGGCAGCAAGGCGCAAATGATTTTTTAACAACTTCCTCTTTAACACTTAGAGCAAAACTCATTTTCACCACCCCTTTACAATAATCTTGGTTCTAACCTTTTTGTTTAAATTCGCGAACTTCTTGTTCTGAGTCATTTAACGGCTCAACTTGTGCTTGATTTTCTACTCTGCGAATAACAACATTTGCTAACTTAATAACCACATCATGGGCAATTGTTAATTGCATATGTTCAAATAATTTAGCCGCTTCTTCAACATAAGCATGTAATGGGTTAGTTTGGGCATAACTACGTAAATAAATTCCGCTTCTTAGTTTTGAAGCTTGGTCAATATGTTGGGTTCAATATTCATCAAAAGCCATAATAATTACCCCCCGTTCAATTTGGATCATCACATCAGCGGGAACATCTTCTGTTCTTTTTAAATAAAACTCATACATTTTTTCACTAATTAGTTTAGCAACTTCTTGGCGGTTTAATTTTTCTAAATCCGCTTTTGTAATTGAATTTTCAACAACAACCTTCCCATTAATTCCTTTAATTAAATCATCATAGCGGATAAACCACTCACCATGTGATTCATTAGCAAACATTCTGGTTAAATCATAAGCAGCCGAATACTGCATTTTTTTTATGATGGGTTTTAAATCACTAGCAGTTAAAATTTGATTTCTTCGTACATACATGGCTTCCCGGTGTTGGGCTAAAACATTATCATAATCTAAAATATTTTTTCGTTGATCAAAGTTCATTCCCTCTACTTTTTTTTGGGCATTTGAAATCGCTTTTGTTAACATTCGTGATTGAATAAAATCACTACCTAAACGCCCAAAAATTTTTCTTAACCGTTCACCACCAAAACGTAACATTAATTCATCATCCATCGCAACATAAAATCTCGAAAAACCAGGGTCACCTTGCCGACCTGAACGACCGCGTAACTGGTTATCAATTCGGCGGGCTTCATTTCGTTCAATACCAAAAACAGCTAATCCGCCTAACTCTACAACACCATCACCAAGTTTAATATCGGTTCCCCGTCCGGCCATATTGGTAGCTAAGGTAATGGCCCCTTTGACACCAGCCTTAGCAATAATGTCCGCTTCGCGCTCATGGTTTTTAGCATTTAACATTTCAAATTTTAAATTAGCATTTCTTAAATAGTGCGAAACAATTTCAGAAGATTCCACAGAAGTTGTCCCAATTAAAATTGGTTGACCTTTTTCATGCAACGTTAAAATTTCTGCCATTAAAGCTTTCATTTTAACATCGCGATTGGCAAACATATAATCTGGCTCATCTTTCCGAATTACTGGTTTATTAGTTGGAATCTGAACAACCCGCATATTATAAATTTTAATAAATTCTTCTTCTTCTGTTTTTGCGGTCCCTGTCATCCCACTTAATTTATTATATAATCGGAAAAAGTTTTGGTAAGTAATGGTTGCCATTGTTACAGTTTCTTGTTCAATATTAACATTTTCTTTTGCTTGAATCGCCTGGTGTAACCCATCACTATATGCTCTTCCGGGCATTAACCGTCCCGTAAATTGATCAACTAACACAATTTCACCATTCTGAACAACATATTCTACGCCATTTTTAAAGACAAAATTAGCTTTTAACGCATTTAAAATTAAATGGTATAATTCAGTATTTTGAATATCAAATAACGAATTAATTGAAAACATTTTTTCTGCTTTTGTAATTCCCTCGGGCGTTAAATAAACTTGTTTAGTTTCTAAATCAATTTCAACATCATCATCTTTTTTTAAAGATTTAGCAAATTGATTAGCTGCCATATATTGGGGAGTGCAATTTTTTCTTCCTCCCGAAATAATTAATGGGGTACGTGATTCATCAATTAAAATAGAGTCAGCTTCATCAATAATTGCAAAATTTAGGCCCCGTTGAACTTTATCACCATATTCTTTCACCATATTATCACGTAAATAATCAAATCCTAATTCGGCATTGGTTGTATAAGTAACATCACAACTATAGGCAGCTCGTTTTTCACTCTTGTTACCACTTCGTAAGTTTAACCCAACGGTTAAACCTAAGAAATTTAAAACTTGTCCATTAATTTCCGAGTCCCGTTTTGATAAGTACTCATTAACAGTAATAACATGAACTCCTTTGCCCTCTAAAGCATTTAAGTAGGTTGGCATTAACGCCGTTAAGGTTTTCCCTTCCCCGGTTTTCATTTCACCAACATCTCCCTCGTGTAAAACAATTCCACCAATTAATTGTACTCGATACGCATGTAACCCTAAAATTCGGCGGGCTGCTTCCCGAGCAACTGCAAAAGCTTCAATTAATAAATCATCTAATGTTTCATCTTCTGATAATCTTTTTTTAAACTCTGCTGTTTTTGCTTGTAATTGTTCATCTGACAATGCTTGCATCGCACTATCCATTGCGATAATTCGATCCGCTTTTTTACCATGTTTTTTGACAATTCTTTTATCACTTGCCGCCATTGTATTTCTCCTTTTTCCTTTTTAAATAAAACATTCATATTTATTCTATCATAATTTTTCCAGACCATTAGAATTAATATGCTTATCATTAAGAAATCAGTAGTACATTGTCAGTAAATAAAAAGCAAAGAGTAATTTCTTTGCTGATTAATAACTATCTTGTGGCATTTAAATATAAATAATTTCAAAAGAAAGTTATTTGATTATTATAAATTGTTTTAATTGTAAAATGGCTAATATTAAAAGCAACATTTTTAACCTTAATTTGTTTTTTTAAACCTTTAAAAACATCTTGGATTAATGGGTGTTTTCAGGGAAAAACAATTTTTGGGAATTTATTGTGACATATAAATCTTTTTGGGTGGGAAACGGAATAATGTCATTAATTTTATCTTCTTGTACATTAATTCCTAACAGACGTGTCATAAAATCTAACATCTTATCATTGTCATGCAAAGAAATTATTTCACTAAAGTTTAATGAAACAAAAATTTGGTTCATTGGATCATAACGTAATTCACGAAAACCATCATTAATAGCAACAATTTCATCATTAATTTTGGTTAATGATTGTGGGTTGTGACAACTAACGAGCACTCCACTTGGTCCAGTAATAATACTTGCTAACGCAAAAAATGAAAGCATTTTTTTCATAAGTTTCCTCCTTATCTAATTAAATTTTTAATAATTAATTAAGAAAGAATGCTCTCATTTTATTTATAAAATTTCTAAAATAAATTTTAGTAATTTTTGGTAAAATTGCGACAATTATTTGGTTTGGTTACCAGCTTTATATAATTGTAAAAATGGTCCTTCTTTACTAATTAATTCTTTAAAGGTTCCTTGTTGAATAATTCCAGTTCCTTTTCCTAACACAAAAATTTGGTCTGCATTTTTGTTGGTACTTAACCGGTGGGCAATTGAAATTGTTGTTTTACCAACCATTAATTTTTCTAACTCAGCTTGAATTTCTTTTTCAACAATATTATCTAACGCACTGGTTGCCTCATCAAGAATTAAAACTTGTGGATTTTTTAAAATCATCCGGGCAATTACTAACCGTTGCTTTTGGCCTCCGGAAAGCATAAATCCCCGTTCTCCTAAAATTGTTTGATAACCATCTCTTCAACCCATTACTAAATCATGTAATTCCGCTTTTTTACAAGCAGCAATAACTTCTTCTTCGGTGGCATCAAATTTTCCATATTTAACATTATAAATAACATCACCATATAAAATTTTTGGTTCTTGTTCAACATAGCCAATATGTGATAGATAACTTGGTAAATTCAAAGTTTTTAAATCAGTATTATTAACTAGGACTTCCCCGGTTGTAGGATCATAAAAACGTAACAATAATTTTGAAATTGTTGACTTTCCGCTACCAGTCTCTCCCACAAAGGCATAACTTTTGCCAGCTTTAAAAACAAGATTTGTTTTGGGTAAAATTGTAACCCCTGGTTTTTCGGGATATTCAAATGTAATATCTTTTAAAACAATATCTCCTTCAATACTTTCTACTTTGGGAGCATTTAAGTTAGGATTAATTGTTGAAGAAACACGAACTAAACGCATTACACGTTTTGTTGATGCCGTTGCTCTTGCTAACCCCGGCACTAACCCTACTAATGTTCAAATTGGAAAGGCCAAAGTGTTAACTCCGGTAATAAAAGAAGGTAAAATTCGAATCATATGGTCAGTACTTTCTTTTCCTCCGTATAATCCAATACTAGCAACCAAGACAATAACTGTTAAAGCTAATGCACAAATAATAATAATTGTGGTCATCCATGTTTGAATCCGGTTTAATTTTTTATTAACCCGGTAGTATTCCTTGTGAATTGTTTCAAAACAAACTCGTTCATATTCTTCAGTTCCGGTTGCTTTAATTAAAGCAACCGCCCCAATCCGGTCAGTAACATTCCCATTAACATCTGTAATGGTTGATTTAACATTTTCTGATTCAACTGCTTGTGAACGGAAAGTTACCGAAATTGCGGTCATAAATACTAAAGTTGATCCCAAACAAATTAAAGCTAATTTTCAATCAATGTTTAACAATGAAATTGCACTTCCAAAGAAAATAATCGGAATGCTAATTAAATTGGCTGGTGTTAACTGGGACTCATCTCCAATTGTTTGGGTATCATTAATTAATTTGGTAATTGTTTCACCAATTTTTTTATCAGAATAATAACCGATATTTAAATTAACTAAGTTATTTAAAACTGCATTCCGAATATCAATTTCAATAGTTCGCCCGAACATTCCCCCAACTCGCTCACGAACATTGGTTGAAATTAAAGCAACAATTAAATCTACTATAATAATAATTAGTCAGACTCATCAACTAATCCCCGTGCTCTTTAAGTTTGAATCATTACCAAAATAAAATAAAATTTCATCCATTAGTTTACCAATTAAGTAGGTAATTGCAACAATTGCCACTGCTGAAATTACCAATGCTAATATAATTGTGAATGATCGTAGCAAATATTTTTTATAATAAATCGCTACTAATTTAAAAAAGCCAATTTCTGGTTTTTTAATTCCCTTCATCATTTCTAATGGCGTTTGGTATTTTGGTTTTACTCTTTTTGGTTCGTTGGCATCCGCAGACAATTTATGTTCTAAAGCATTAATATCAATTATTTCATTTTTTTTTATTCATAAATATCATCCCTTGTCTCCCCATTTTTTTCTCTCTTTCATTATATCAATAAAAACTAAATAAAAACACGAAAAAATTTATGTTTTAATTTCCCCATCTAGTATTATTAATTATAATCAAATAATAAAAACCACGCAAGTGGTTTTTATAAGATTATTTATCTTGTACTGCTTCAATTCCTGGTAAAGTTTTACCTTCCATATATTCTAAACTAGCACCCCCACCAGTTGAAATGTGGGTAAATTTATCTTTATATCCTAATTGAATAGCTGCTGCTGCTGAATCACCACCACCAATTAAAGTAAAGGCATCTGGCAATTGGGCAATTGCTTCACAAACTGCTTTAGTTCCGTTACTATAATGACTAAATTCAAAAACTCCCATTGGTCCATTTCATGCCACAGTTTTTGCACCAGCTAATTCTTTTTTAAATAATTCAATTGTTTTTGGTCCAATGTCTAATCCCATATAACCTTCATCAATGTCAACACCATCGGTTACTTTGGCGGGAACATCGGCAAATTCCGGAGCTTCTAAAGCATCAACGGGTAAGATAATTTTACTGTTTGCTTTTGCTAAAAATTCTTTAGCAACTTCAATTTTATCTTCTTCTAATAATGAGTTTCCAATTTTATGACCTTGGGCAACAAAGAACGTATATGCCATTCCTCCCCCAATAATAATTTTGTCAGCTTTAGTTAATAAGTGATCAATGACTCCAATTTTATCAGAAACTTTTGCGCCCCCAATAATTGCCACAAAGGGTTTCACTGGATTATCAACCCCTTGGGCTAACATTTTAACTTCTTTTTCCACTAAGAACCCTAAACATGATAAGCCAATGTTTGTAGCAATTCCAACATTTGAAGCATGGGCACGGTGTGCAGTTCCAAACGCATCATTAACAAAAACATCACCAAGACTAGCTCAGTATTTTCCTAAGGCAGGATCATTTTTACTTTCGCGTTTTGCTTTTGCATTACCATTTTCATCAACTTTTAGATTTCCGTTGGCATCCAAAATATCAGCAAAACGTGTATTTTGGAATAATATAATATCTTTATCTTTCATTCCAGCAATAGCTGCTTCTAATTCTGGTCCTTCAAAAGCATTTACAAATTTAACGGGCATTCCCAATTTATCACTAAGAGCTTTCGCTACTGGAGCAATGTCTCGTTTTTTTAAATCCGCTTCTGTTTTTACTTTTCCTAAATGTGAAAATAAAATAACTTTTGCATTATGATCAATTAAATATTTAATTGTTGGTAATGCAGCAGTTATTCTATTATCATCAGTAATTACACCATCTTTCATTGGCACATTAAAATCAACTCTAACTAAAACCTTTTTTGAGCAAATTTCAACATCTTTTAATTCTTTTTTTGCCATAAAGTTTTCCTCTTCTTTCTAATGTTGTATCAACATATATATTTTATAACAAAATCAATAATTTTATTTTAAATTATCAATATATTCAATTGCAAACTGGGCTGCTTTCGCCCCATCACTAACTGCTGTCGCAATTTGGCGAAGGGTAGTATTAGTTACATCACCAGCCGCAAATAATCCTGGTACTTTTGTTTCACAACGACTATTAGTAATAACATAACCATTCTCATCTAACACATTTAAATCTTTTACAAAATCAGTAATTGGAATTGACCCAATATATGGGAAAACGGCACTCACTACTAATTTTTGTTCAGTATTATCTTTCACATTCTTGATCATAACACTTGTTACTTTGTTTTCTTTCGAATCATTAATTTTGGTAACGACACTGTCTAAGATAAATTCTATCTTCGGATTTTTCTTCGCTTTGGCTAGTAAATTATCATCCGCACGAAACTCTTGGCGACGATGAACTAAATAAACTTTGTTAACAAATTTAGTTAAATATAGCGCTTCTTCTAAAGCTGCATAGCCCCCACCAACAATGACAATATCTTTATTTTTAAATAAAGCCCCATCACAAACAGCACAGTAAGATACACCATGCCCATATAATTCTAATTCACCGGGAACACCAATTTTTCTTTCAACTGTTCCAGTTGCAATAATCACAACCTTACTTAATAAAATTTTGCCCGAAAATAATTTTAATTCAAATAAATTGGTATCCGTTTGTTTAGTTATGTTAACAACTTGGCCCCCAAGATAGGGAATATTTAAGTTTTGGGTTTGCATAAACATTTTCATTGCTAAATCTGGTCCTTGAATACTATCAAACCCAGGATAATTTTCAATTTCACTTGTTTTTGTCATTTTCCCCCCCGGGGCTCCTTTTTCAATCATTGCAATTTTGGCCATTGCCCGGGCCCCATAAATGGCAGCTGTCATCCCCCCAGGTCCGGCTCCAATAATTAGAATATCATAAATATCATTAGTATTGTTTTTCATACAATCACCCTCCTTGTCGCCATTTATAAACAGAAATATATTGAGCAAAAATAATTAATAAAATTCCAAATAGAATAAAAAATCCAATTACTATAAAATCTAACACTGGCATATTAGTTAGAAAGAGATCATCACCAGTTCGCTGGGTCTCGAGAATAATCCGAATTAAGTTATAACCCGCAACATATAAACCAGCTTGCACACCACACCGTAAAATAATTAACCGGTGCGGGTTTTCAATTTTTTCTAACTCCCAATGGTTAGCTTTAATAATTTGCTGCAACCGTGCTCACTTATATTTAAAATAATTAATGACAAGTTCTTTTTTTGTCATTCGACTTTTATTTTTAAAATAAATTTTTTTTAAGTTAACTTTGTTACTTAAATTTTTAACAACCATTGGGTCAATCTTAAGATCATAATATCATTTATCCCAAACGCCCTTATATGATAATGTTGTAAATGCTGGTTCTTCTTTTTTAAATTTTTGATAATAACTATATTTAAAAATTAACGGCACCAACACAATAATTAATCATAAAATAACATTGGCAAATGATTCATATAAGAAAATTGGTTGAAAATATTGCACATGGGCAAAATCGGTTGGGTCTACTCCCATATCAAATTCTGGAATTCCAACAGCTTTCGTTGGATAAAACAGATCTGGGATTGGGTTTGGAACATACCACTTAAACATATTATTACGAATAAAGACTGGTAACCACATTAAACTTTCGCGCGAAGTTGGGGCACCCATTATTTCGTGGTTAAAAAAATTTCCTCATCTTCCTAAGGCTTGTGCTAATAAAATATGGGGAATAATTAAGTCAGCATAGACCCAAATTGAGATATTTGTGCGTCGTGATTCATAATAAAACCAACCTCAACCAGCAAAGAGACCAAATAATAATCCCCCATGAATGCTCATTCCGGGCAATCAAAATTCTAATAACTCATAAAACGGCACTGGATGGTCTGGATCTAATTTCCCAAAAATACTAGCTCCAAATAAGGATAAGGGAACTAAAATAAAAATTCCAATATATAACCCCTGGGTTGGGATTTTTCGTTGGCGAAATTTTCACCAGGCTATTAAAATTACAATTACAAAACCACAGAATATTAAAAATCAGTATGGTCGAAATCAATTAGCATATGTATCGCGAGCAATTCATGTACCTAAATTCAAAAGTTAACTCCTCCTTAAATTTATTTTGTTAGATTATTGTGTAAACGATTCTGCAGGATTTTAGTAGAAGAAATCCCCGCTTCTTCTAATTTTAACTTCGCAACGGCGGTTTCAACAAGTTCACTAACATTACGCCCATAAGTAACGGGGATGGTAATGGTTGGGACTAAACTATCAAAGATTTTAACAAATTGATATTCAGAACCTAGACGGTCAATTGATTTATATTCTTCATCATCAAGATGAATTAGTTCAACAATTAAGTCAATTCTTGTTTCTTCTAATAAAACTTGGAGTCCATAAATTTTACTTAAATCAATGATTCCTAATCCCCGCACTTCAATTAAATTTTTTAATATTTCATGCGAACGTCCATAAATCTTATTATTTTTTTGCATTAACAAAATGCGATCATCACCAACAAATAAGTGGTTTTTCTTAACAAGTTCTAAGGTCATCTCTGACTTACCAATTCCCGACTTTCCTTTTAGTAAGACACCCTTCCCAAAAACATTTACTAAAGAAGCATGTTCTTCGATAACGGGGGCAAAATATTCATCAAAAAATTCTAATAATAATTGATAAATCCGACTGGTTGGCATGTTTGGAGCTCTTACAATGGGGCATTGATATTCATTAGCAATTTTAATTAATAAATCATCATTAAACCTATCAGTTAAAATAATCATCGGGATATGTTCATTTAAAATAAACTCATAACGTTGGGTTCTTGTTGATTGGTCTAATGTGGAAATATATAAATATTCTTTATGAGATAATAAAATTACTCGGCGATTAGTATTGTCTTTTTCAGGGTCAAAGCCGGAAAGTTCTAAGCCAGCCCGGTTAATTCCATAAACTTTAATTTCACGTTCTAAACTATTTTCACCAGCTAGAACTTGATAATTAAAATTCTTAATAATATCTTTAACCACTAATTTACGCATTTCGATTCCTCCGATATCCTTTAATTAATAATAACATATTCAATATTAATAATTTCGCTTTTTAAAAATAGTTTTAAAGAAAAAATAAGTTATTAAACTTATTTTATTGGGCTTCAATTTCAATAATAATATCCCGCAACTCTGCTGCTTTTGCAAAATCCAATTTTTCACTAGCCTGGTACATTTCTTTTCGTAAATCATTCAATAAGGCTTCTTTTGCTGTTTTGTATTCTTTGGAATTTTTATTTTTAATTTTATGTAATTTATCATCGCGAATTTTAATGTTAGTGTAGTCACGAATTGGTTTAATAATAGTTTGCGGTTTAATTTCATTCATAATATTATAGTCATTTTGAATGCTACGGCGACGAAGAGTTTCTTTCATTGCTTTTGCCATCGCATCAGAAATGCGATCCGCATATAAAATAACATGCCCATTAGCATTCCGTGCAGCTCGTCCAATCGTTTGAATTAAACTTCGCTCATTTCTTAAAAATCCTTGTTTATCAGCATCTAAAATACAAATTAACGAAACTTCAGGAATATCAATCCCTTCCCGAATTAAGTTAACTCCGACAATACAATCATAAACTCCCTTGCGAAGTTCTAGTAAAATTTGACTGCGTTCTAACGTTTTTAATTCACTATGAAGATAAGCCACTTTAATATTTTGTTCTTGTAAATAACTGGTTAAATCCTCTGACATCCGAATTGTTAAAGTTGTAATAAATACCCGTTCATTTTTTTCTCTTCGTAATTTAATTTGTGCAATAATATCATCAATTTGGCCAACAGTTGGTTTAACTTCGACAGTTGGGTCTAATAAACCAGTCGGACGAATAATTTGTTGGGTTACTTGGTTATTTAGTAATTCTAATTCATAATCACCCGGGGTGGCGGAAATATAAACAATATTTTTTAACTTTTGGTTAAACTCATCAAAGTTTAATGGACGATTATCCAAAGCACTTGGTAGACGAAAACCATAATTAACTAAGGTTTCTTTCCGACTGCGATCAGTATTATACATTGCTCTAATTTGCGGAAGGGTCATGTGGGATTCATCAATGATTGTTAAAAAATCAGTTCCAAAATAATCAATTAAAGTATATGGTGGTTCACCCGGTTGACGTAAATCCAAATGTCGTGAATAGTTTTCAATTCCTGAACAAATCCCGGTTTCGCGTAAGGCATCTAAATCATATTCTGTACGTTGTTCTAATCTAGTTGCTTCCAAAATTTTTCCCTGACTGCGTAACTCTGCCAACCGTTCTTGGAGTTCTTTTTCAATATTTTCAATGGCAATTTTCATACGTTCGGGGCTCGTAATATAATCCTGGGCTGGAAAAATTGTTAAGTTTGTTAATTTTTGAATAATATCGCCGGTTAACCCATCAACAACCGAAATATCATCAATTTCATCACCAAATAAATCTAACCGAATAAAATTTTTCATATTTCACCCTGGCGCAATTTTAATAATATCACCTTTTGCACTAAAAGTTCCGGGAATTAATTCAATGTCATTTCGCGTATATCCAGAGCCAACTAAATAAGCTGATAATTCTTTTTTACTTAAAATTTGATTCCGTTTTAATTCAAAAAATGATTTCCGATACTCACGGGGATCCTGGGCCCCATAAATTGCTGCTACTGAAGCAACAACAATAACATCTTTTGTTGTTGAAAGTGCATTTAAGGCACTTAAGCGCATCATATCTAATTCCATATTTTGTTTAGCATCTTTATCAATATACAAATCTTTACTGGGAACATAAGCTTCTGGTTGGTAAAAATCAAAGTTACTAACAAAGTATTCCACGCGGTTATCGGGAAACAACTCTTTTAGTTCAACATATAATTGCATTGCTAACGTTTTATTATGAGCCATTACTAAAGTTGGTTTATTAATTTGATTAATAACATTGGCCATCGTAAAAGTTTTTCCGGTTCCCGTAGCTCCTAATAAAACTTGATGACGTTTATTCGCAAGTATTCCCGCGGTAATTTCATTAATTGCAACTGGTTGGTCACCAGATGGTTTATAATCTGATACTAATTTAAACATTTTTTTCTCACCTGTTTCTTAATATTATTTTATACCAATTATAAAAAATTATCTCTTCCTTTAAAAATATAAAAAGATGTTTATTGAAACATCTTTAAATTTATAAAATATTCGAATTAATATTACTAATCGGTAAAATTGCTGCTGACCAAAAGAAATTAGCATAATCATCGGGGTTTGCTTTGGCTTTCGCAATCATACTTTCATTCATAAATTCATTAGTTGGCAAACTTGCTTGTTTTAATTGCAATAGTTCGCCATTCGGATTGGGCATAATCTGCGCAAAACATCCCTGAACCCCAGCCTATTCATGTTTAGTATTTCCAATTGTTGTCACAGCATAAACTGCTACTGCAATTTTATTAGCCGCTGTCGTACCAAAATCATCGTTTCCCCACGGATTTAATTTTTCCATTGAATCATACTTTAGTCATTGGCTTGGTTTTGGCTGATAGGGATCGGTTGGGTTATCTTGATAACTATATTCAAAGATAAACTTCCCATCTTTTTCTGTATATACAAAACTATATTGTAAAAAATTATTTACTTTAGTAATGACAACAGGAGAAGCGGTTTTTACAAATTGGTTATTACCAGGAAAATCAAATTGTTCTTTTTGCTTACAAGCAATTAAACTAGTAGCACTAGTAGCAATAATACTTAAATTCATTAATGATAATAAAATTCTTTTCATCGACACTCTTCTGCTAATCTTCAATTGCATTTCGTTCTAATTTCCGTAGTTGTTGTTGTGATAATTTTGTGTATAAATTTTTTCGTTATGTGTTTTATTTAAAATTTCTTTTACCTTAGCTTTAATTTGTTGTTTTTGCTCTTCTTTTAAAATCAAAAGATCACTTCGCTTTCGGGCATATTCTTGTGTTGATTCCACTTGGCCCATCGCATCAAAGATAATTCCGATTTTTCTTGTTCCATAACAAGCATGTAAGAACCACACGTGCAGAACAACTAAAGAATATAGTAATTCCGAAGCAAAAGAATTACCAATAATTTTTATAGAACAGGAAACGGTGGAAACAAAAAAAGAGTTAATAAAACCAGCATCTAAAAATCCGTACATAAAGAAAAACAGAAAACTACTTTTCAGCAAAAAGCACCTGTAAACAAGAAAAAAAATAAGGCCAGTTAAAATAGAAAATGTTGCAAGACAAACAAAACGTCCAACAACTTTAACTAAAAAAATCAGAAACTACTAATACTAATTGTAAAGTAATTCCCAGTCGCAGTCGGTTAAATAAACCAAAAGTGGAACCAAATAATTCGGAAACAAAAATTCTTAAAATTAAAACTCCTATGGCAACTCATAAAACAATTAATATATATTATTTAGATGAGAATGAACCTAATTTAAAATTGCGAGAAATTAAAAATTACAACCAAGACACAATTGCTGTTGTCAACAAAAATGATAGTTTAATTAAACCCGCTAGTTTCTTACCTTCTTTTACGAAAGAAAATTGTTTTAGTTTTAACTGATTTGTTAAAACTAATTATAAAACATGGAATAAAATAAAATAAAAAGTCAATTTATTATTAATTGACTTTTTATTAATTATTTACTAATTTTTTTAATTAAAGTTTTAATTTTTTCATTAAAAGCTTGGTAAACATCCGATAAACTTTTTTTAGCAACCATTGCTCCAATCATTGATGAAATTAATTCGGCAATTTTAATAATTTCTAATCCCTCAAAACGGTGTTCTTCAGGAATATCAATAGTATTAGTTACAATAACTTTTTTCGCATATCCTTCTTTAATTAATTCAGTTAAGCGGTCCCGTGCGGGGTTTGAGAAAACCCCATGGCAAGCTAATAAATAGACATCTTTTGCCCCATGTTGTTTTAATGCTTTCGCAGCATTGCAAATTGTTCCCGCCGTATCAATCATATCATCAACAATAAAACAAACCTTGTCTTTAACATCTCCTAACACAAACTGTACTTCACTAACATTTGGTTTTGGTCTTCGCTTATCAATAACCGCAATATTTGTTACTAAGTTACCAAGACTATCAGCAATTTCACGGGCGCGCACTAGTCCCCCGTGGTCTGGTGACACAATTGTAATTTCTTCTTTAATATTATCTTCTTGAATTTTGCGAATGATGGTGCGCGCCATTTCTTGGGTTGTGCGTAAATCATCAACTGGGACATCAAAGAATCCCATTGATTGGGGAGAATGTAAATCAACAGTCATTACCCGGTTGGCACCGGCTGTTGTAATTAAGTTAGCTACTAATTTACAAGTGATTGGTTGGCGACCACGGGCTTTCCGATCTTGACGCGCATAACCAAAATATGGAATAATAACATTGATAGTTTGGGCACTCCCTCTTTTTAACGCATCAATGGCAATTAATAATTCCATTAAATTTTCATTAACAGGATTTGATATTGATTGAATAATGTAAATATCTTTTCCCCGCACTGAATTAACAGCTCTTGTTAAAATTTCCCCATCCGCAAAGCGATTAATTTCCATTTCTTCTTTTTTAACACCTAATAATTTACAAATTTCATCGGTTAACTTATCCCCGGCTGTTAATCCATAAATACTATAGTTTTTTTCTTCCACTATCATTTCTTCTTTCTATTCCTTATTATATCCATCTAACATAATGTTTTTTATAATTATATTATAAATAATATTCCTAAATAGTAAACAATGTTTTTTAAATAGTTAAATAATGTGTTATAATTAAACAAATGCGGTGGTATGATGGATTTAAATGAAAAAGCAAAAGAAATAATTCAAAATCTTCGCCCTTATATTAATCAGGATGGTGGAGATATTGAATTTGTTGAAGTGAAGAATAATATTGTCTATGTTCGCCTAGCTGGGGCATGTATTGGCTGTGGTTTTATTGACAGTACCATTAAAGATGGGGTTGAACAAATTGTCAAAGAAGAACTCAAAGAAATTGAAGCCGTAGAAGTTATTATGTAACTTCTTTTTATTTTGATAAGTAGCATCTTTTCGTAATCATTCAGTTAAACTAACATCGTTATCATATTCTTGCTCTGTTAAATTTGCTGCTAAGACTTGACGAGCAACAAAATTATAATTGTGACGACTAAAATATTCACCACTAATATGTTTAATGGCAAAGAATACAAAAACCATTAAAACAAATCCCGGCACAAGTTGTATAAATTGTGTTCCAAATGTAGTTAATGCATTTAAAGTCGAAAAACAACCCGTTACCGGATGGCGACTAATCCGGTAATTTCAAACTATTAATAATGAAAATAAAATTACAAAAATAATACCAAACGCCAAGCCACTTAATAATTGGCAAGTAATCCACAATTCAGGAATTTTCGTAAAAGCAACCACTAGAAAATATATTATTCAAATAGCAAAAGCTCCTAAAATTGTATTGCGAATCCCCATTTTTTAACAATAACTGGATAAAGTAGGATGCCAGGGATAATTTGGGGAATTCACCAAAATTCCTGGGTTAAATGTAAATATTTAGTTATTATAGGTAAGATTTTGATAAGTTTCTTAAATTTGTTGGGCTAATAAGAAATTATAAAAATCACCCTGGAGAAATTCGCGTATCACCCTCACAAAAAATAAAATTACCAAAATACCACTAACTTTTCATCAGGAAAACTTACTAGCTAATTTTAATTGTTGGCGATCAAACGCCCCAATATATTCTTTGCGTTCTTTTAGTTTAAAACAGCAAACAAAAGAAATTAGCATAAATCCTAAAATTAAGTCAAACAAAATATAATAATCCATTTCATAATTTTTATTAACACTCTTTAAAAAGTTCAAAATATTTAGTTCACTAAAATTAGCAATGATCACCACCGGAAATAATAATGAGACTGTTAAAAATGAATTAGTGCGGTATGAATAAACTTAATTAAAACATAAGTATCAAATTGAATTTGAAGCAACGCCAAGCCCAAAACATAACGCACAAATAATGAAAATAGTTTGGCTGTGGGAAATTGCAAGCGCTAAAATAATCCCGAGAATAATTGTGGCATATGATAGTCAAACCAAAAACGCCGGGTTAATAAACCAGTAATTTACGAAGCAGGAATAAAAAAGATTGTCGCATAAAAACTTGCACTAACGCCGACTAAAATTCCTAAGTTTTTTCAATTAATATTAGCAGTAAATAAAATGAAATTATAATTTAAATTTAAAATTGCTGATAATATTAATCAAAAAAAGAAGTGTTGAATAATAAAAAAACCATTGTTTTTTAGTTTTAAAATGTCTTTTGACTAACAAGAAAACATATAAAACAATTACAACAATAGTTAGCAATGGATATAAAATCAAACTATCTCAATCTTGCATAATTACCCCACTTTATAATTCTTTAATAATTATATGATAATTATTCCAAAATTAACCGGGATTTTAATAATTATCTAATTTGGTAACTCGCTTGGCATGGCGACCAGCATCAAATTGGGTATCCAGAAACTCTTGTACAATTCATAATGCTTTATGGTTTGCAAGTAAACGGGCTCCTAAGGCTAGCACATTTGCATTATTATGTTCCCGAACTAGTTTCGCAACGGTTGTTTCATTACACAATGCTGCCCGAATTCCTTTGACTTTATTAGCAGCAATTGAAATTCCAACCCCCGTTCCGCAAATAACAATTCCTAAATCAGCAGTTTTATTAACTACTAATTCCCCAACTTTAAAACCATAATCTGGATAGTCAACTGACTCAGGAGTATCAGTTCCAATGTTAATTACTTCATAGCCATTATCTTCTAAATATTCAACAATTGCATTTTTCATCTCCACCCCAGTATGGTCATTTCCAATGGCAATTTTCATGTTCCTTCACCTTTCTTATGTTTTAACTATAACATACTTTCTTTTTAAAATTAAAAACCTGTACTTAATTAACCTAACCACAAAAAATATTTAAAATAATTGTGGCATATTTAACGCGAGAGTTAGCTTTTGATCAGCATACTGTAATAATAAATACGCACACTGATTATAATTTTGGTGTTCACTCATTTTAAAATGAATATATTGTTCATTTTTAATATATCATAATTTTAAACACTGAATAATAAAATTAAACTTCACAATTAGTTTTAAATTACTTAGCGCCCGGTTTTTTTGGGCATCATACATATATGAAATTAAGCGATTATAAACATTCTTTTTATCTTGCGCTTTTTTAAATTAAATTCAGCAATAATCGGATTGCCAATATACTGATTAAAAATTGTTTTAATAACTTCCTGATCTTGTAAATTAATAAATTTAATAGAAATTTCTGTTTTTTCCACAAATTGTAAGTAAGTTTTAATATTATTAATTAAAATATCATCATCAATTGATTTTGGTAACACTCAACGGTGGGGGTGGGTATTATGTAAAATAATTGTTAAATAATATTTTAACTTGTTAATAATTAATTGCCTTAAAACCTTGTCAAAATTTAGTAAAGTTTGATCATCACGATAAACATCATTATTACAACTAATTTGCAACGCAAAATCAAAATCAAAATATTTCATTTGCTTATTAATAATTCAGGCATCCGAATATAAACTAGGCTTCACCTTGGGAACTGTTAAAATTCTAAATAATTTCATATATCGTGATAATTCCGGATATTGGCGAATATCTTCTAAAAACTGGTCGATAATATTTTTGCAAATAAAAGTTTTATAAGTGTGCTTAATTTTGATCACAATTAGCTTTCAATTTTTTGTCATTGCTAAAATTGAATCAATAATTTTTTTCTTTTTCATTTTCTTAAATCCATTAAAATATCTGTCTTATTTTCATAAATTTCTCAGTTGTATTATTCTTAGAAATAAGAAATATTATTTCTCGTTTAATATCTCTAGTAATTTTTGGGGACTCATCAGTGTCACAGTTACAATTAAATTATTATGCTTATTAATAACTACATATAGATTATTTTTAAAGTTATCTAATTTAATATAAAAATTCCGTGTGGTTTCAATTCGATCAGTCGAATTATCAATCATTTTAATAATCTTTTCTTTAATAATTCATTCATCGACTGTTTTAAAAGCAGCGATTCGCTCTTTAATTCGTTGTAAGCTATGATATGAAAAATTAAAGTTATGTTGATAATAATAGCCCATGTTAAAAACCTCACTTACTCTTTATACCATTGTAATTATATATTAACAAATAAAAAAATAATTTTTATCTTTTTTAGATTTTTTTGGTTATTATCACTTTTTTTTGCTTTTTAAGCATGACAAACATAAAACTACCAATAACCCAGTTAATAATTCAATAAATAAACAGAATAATAGTAATATAACCCATAATTGTATTGTTTAACTGGCCACTAACCTGATGGTAGTTACTTAAACTATTAGTTGTAAATTTGGCAATTGTTACCACTAGTCACAACGCAAACGGAACCACTAGCCTTCTCTAGAATTAACTCTAATGATAACTCATCCGCTTTAAAAATATCCATTAAAGTAGCAATTACATATAATAATAAAGCTGTTGATAAGACTAAATAAGCTAGGGATAGTAAATATGGTAAAGGACCAACTGCTAAAATACTCTCTCCAACATTTGGAACTGGATAAGTGATACTTGACATAATACTAATTGTCAAACAAATGTTTAAAGTAATTAAGGCAATTAACGAATAGTAAACAAGAGCGGGAATAATTAAGTAATTCTTATTAATTAAGATTTTTATTTTGTAAGGTCTTTTATTAAATGAACAATTAACGCAATTGTCACACAACAAATAACAAAAATAATAGCGCCCCATTTTCTAAATTAATATTACTATAAATATTAAGAATGGGAAAAACAACAATTTCCAAAATGGTGTTAATTCCTAAGTCATATCCTAATAGATAAAAGTAAAAGCGAAACATACTTAAGGAAAAGATTTTTCACCCTAAGGCTACCCGGTTTTTAACATGGTTATATAAAGTTTGGTAATAATGGGAAGCCATTTCATAACCTCTTTTAAAATCAAAGAAAGTTTCTTTTTTATTGGTATTTAAAATAACCTGGCGTTCTTTTTGGTAAATTTCTGTTAAAGCGCCAATAACCCCTCTCTATCAATAACTTCTTTATAACGCGTAAAATCACCTTCAATTAAAGCGGTTTTTCTAAATCCCGCACTAGGTAACAAATTCTGGTTTAACCGGAGATTTTTCATATAATAATAAATCCTTTTTAATTCCTGAAGTGTTATTTTTTAAAATATTAATTTTCATGTTCTCTAAAATAGTGTGTAACTTATTATAATTATACAATAAAAAATCAGATTTTGTTTTTTTATACTGGCGCATCCCAATGATTGTCGACATAAAAGTTGATTTAAAAGTCGGAATAATCATTGCAAATAACATTCCTAAAATAATTAACTTAAACGGACTTAAAATTTGTACTAAGTTACTATTCCCTTGGTTATCAATTAGTCAATTTACCCAACTTGAATAGGCAAAATAAGATAAAACAATAAAAACTAAAGTAACTAAATTTCTTGTAATTAAACGTATTATCCACCTGTTAACTTTCTAACTAATTTTTCACATCATAGTTTATTCATTTCTTAATTTTATTGTATCCTAAAAAATGATAAGAAAAAACATGTTTAGGTTATTTTTAATCACTAAACATGCCCCATTTTAATCTGAATCCGTTAGTTAATATTTTTATAATAATTTATTAATTTGTGCGCTTAAAACAACGACTTCCCCACCAAACACAACCTGGATGTTATCACCTTTGATAATTGAACCAGCAGCTCCTTCGTTGCGAAATACTTGAGGATCTATTTTTGTTGCGTCTTTGACTGTTACCCGGAGTCTGGTTGCACAGGATGTGACAGAAATAATATTTTCTTTCCCACCAAATCCTTTAATAATATTAAGGATTCGTTGATCCGCATCACTAGTTGCGGAGGGTTGTTTTTTTAAGCTAAAATCTTTTTTACTTAGTAATCTCACTTCATTGTTTCCACGGCCAGGAGTTGGTAAATCTCAATGTTTAATCGCAAAGTAGAAAGTACAAAAAGCGATGATACCCTCCCCGATGGCAAATAAAAAGGCATAATAGAACTTAGTTCCTTTCATTACTGGTAAGGCCCCATAGATCATTAAGTCAATAAAACCACGGGCAAACCCAACACCAACATGGGCACCTACTAATTGCATAAACATATATGAAAAACCTGATAACGGTACATAAATTAAATAATATAAATAGGGAACTATAAATAAGAAGGTAAATTCTAATGGTTCAGTAATTCCGGTTAGAAAAGCAACTACCATTGCTGAACCAATTACTGAAATAGTATTGCGGCGATTTGATTTATTAGCGGTTAAAATAAAGGCAATTCCAATTCCCATACACACTCCCAAATAAGTTGGATAGTCTTGGGTAAATCTTCCCGCATGAATATGTGCATACTTGGTAAATCATTCAAAAATTGGAATTGAACTAGCACCACCATTAATTGGTAAACTATTATAAGGCAGTCCATTAATAAAGTTTCAAATTGATTGATCGCCATTAATTGGATTATCTTTTAAAAGGTCTAAAATATGTTTAATCTGTTCATTTGCAACATCAACATTTGCTTGTTGAATGGCATTCATAAAGATCTCAGTTGATAAAACTCCTCCAAACGGAGTAGTAAACGCCACCGCAATCACAATTTGGTGCAGACCAAATGGCATTAATGCTCTGGTAAAAATCCCATATGCTAAACCATCAACGCCAGCAGGTGCTTTGGCAATATTTTCGCCAATAATATTAATTGCTTGACCAACCCATGGTCAAAAAATTAAAAAGATAATGGCAATTACAAAGCTTAACGGAATCATTACAAATGGTAAAAACCGTACGCCACTGAAAAAACTAATTGCTGATGGTAATTTTAAGAGGTGTAAACGATTATAAACATAGGCAGTAACCGCTCCTATAATAATTCCTCCAAAAATAGATGTTTGTAAGGACCTAATCCCTAAATTACTAGTAATTAAGCTATTTAAGCCCTCACCGCTATGAAACCACATAATGTTTTTTAAAGTATTTCCTTCAAAATGAATGAATGGAATTTGGGAAGAAGAAAAAACTAAATAAGATATTATTGCAATAAAAGCAGCGGCACCTGACTCACTAGTAAAAGTAATTGCCACAGCGACACAAAACATAATGGCAAAGTTAGCAAAAATAATTTCACTCATTCCTTTAAAAATGTTCGCGGCAATAACTCCACTAGCACTATAATCATTTGCCCCAATTGCTCCGCTAATTCCTAATAGTAGTCCGGCAAACGGCAATACGGAAATCGGTAACATTAGGCCGCGGGCAAATTTTTGCAAATTAGCTGATCACTTATTTTTACGTTGTTTCCATCATTCTTTTACAAATGAAAAACTATTTTTATTATCTGTTTGATACTCTTTGTTCAATATTATTCACCTTCATTCTTTGGTAATATTTTCATAAAATGTTCGGTAATTACTTGCGGACGCGTAATCGCACTTCCCACGACTACTGCTCAAACATGATCAAAACTTAATAAATCTTTAACTTGTTCTGGATATCAAATGCCACCTTCAATAATTAGATGGCTTTTATTAATAACTGGCTTTAATTCTTTGACAAATTGATAATTATTATCTAAATTTCCTAATCCTACTGTTTGGGAAGTATAACCACGTAAAGTTGTGGCAATAAAATCAAATCCTAATCTTTCAGCATTCTCAATATCACTAATTTCCGAACAATCAGCCATAATTAGCTGGTCAGGATAATTTGTTCGTAAATATTCGACAATTTCTTCTAAACTTTCACGGGGACGATTACGGAAAGTGGCATCTAAAGCAATGACATCCACTTGTAATGCAATTAATTGTTTAACTTCTGCTAAAGTCGGGGTAATAAATACTTCACTATTTTCATAATGTTTTTTAATTAGCCCAATAATTGGAACATTAACTACTTCTTTGATTGCTTTGATATGTTCAACTTGGCTTAATCGGAGCACTTCCGCCCCGCCTTGCACACATGCTAAAGCAATTTTTTGCAATACATAACTATCATTTAAAATTTCATCATCAACTGCTTGACATGATACTATAAGTTTTTTCCTAATTTCACTTGTAAAACTAATATTATCTCCTCCCCTTTGATAAATATATTGCAATTTTTACTTTTTTACAAATAAATTTTATAATTATGAAAATTTTTTACATAAAAAGAGTTATAATAATTTCCAAGAGGTGACAAGATGGGACAATTTAAAATTTTAGAAATTAATAATCCACAAAATACTCATAGTGATTTAACAATCATTGATTTTATTAATAATGAAACAGAGTATTTTATTAATAATAATATCCAAAAGATTGCCCAAAAATGCTATGTTTCAACAGCTTCAATTAGTCGCTTTGCTAATAAAAATGGGTTTCAAACCTTTCGAAAACTCCAACAGTATGTTCATGAAAAAAACGAATGACAAAAAAAACATTATCGGTTATCAACCGGAACCCAACTCCAAGATAGCATTAATAATATTACTACTTATAATATCTATGCAATTAATGAAACAGTCCAAAATATTCAACACCAACAATTAGAAGTTCTTGTAAATGATATTATACAAGCAAACCGAATTCTCATTTTTGGTGTTGGTTCATCCTGAATTGCTTGTGAAGAATTAGCAAATAATTTGCAAAAAATTGGAGTTAATATAGCTTGTAATAAAGATTTTCATACCCAATTATTAACAATCCCCGGGTTAACAGCTAATGACCAAATTATTTTATTTTCAAAATCTGGACGCACCAGAGAAATCTTAGAAATTCTTAAAATAGCTTTTAACTATAAAATTCCCGTTACTTTAATTACTTCAAATCTAAATTGCGGATATGAAAAATATTTACATAATAAAATTCTCTTTCGAACGCTTAAACAAATCTCACGCTATTCTGCTGTTTCTTCTAAAATTATCCAGTTATTATTTGTAGACATTGTTTTTAACCAAATTATTGAAAAAAATAGTGATTATAAAAATTACATTATAAATGGTACTAAAATTGTTAAAAGTTGAAATAGTGCTAAATAATAAAACACAGATTCTAATGATCTGAGTTTTATTATTTTTATAGTCACCGGTGGTAAATTTTGATGTAAATAAACTTTGCCAGCTGACTCAGCAAGCAATAGGATATAATAATCATCACCAAGAACGCAAAATAAATCCCTAGTAATGGACGCATTCCCAATTCAGTTCCAATAATGGTAAAGGGAATCACAATTCCAATTGTAATAACTGCTAAGGTGGCGACATTTAGTTGCCAAGCAGCACGCGATTGGATAAACGGAATCCGACGAGTGCGGTACATTTGCACCACTAAGGTTTGAGTTAGCAATCCTTCAACAAATCAGCCAGTATGGAATAAACTAATTTGTTCAGGGGTTGGGTTTCCTTGTGATAAAACCCCAAAATAATAACCCATTATTGCAAAGGTAATAATATCAAAAATTGAGGAGACTGGTCCGTTAATAAAAACAAACGGAATAATGTCTTTGGTTGTCCAAGTTTGTGGTTTTGCTAAAAAATCAGCATCTACTTTATCAAAAGCCACAGCAAATTGCGACATATCATATAATAAATTTTGAAATAGTAATTGAATTGGTGCTAAAGGCACAAAAGGTAACCATGCCGAGGCAATTAAAACACTTAAAACATTTCCAAAATTTGATGAAATTGTAATTTTAATATATTTCAAAATATTTCCAAAGATATTACGTCCCTGAATAATTCCTTTTTCTAAAACTAATAAAGACTTTTCTAATAAAATAATATCAGAAGCTTCTTTAGCAATATCAGTTGCATTATCAACCGATATTGCGACATCACTTTGACGTAACACCGGAGCATCATTGATCCCATCCCCCATAAAACCAACAGCATGGTCATTAGCTTTTAACGCATCAATAATTTTAGCTTTTTGTAAGGGGTTTAATTTTACAAAAATATTATTTCGTTCCACCACATCTCGTAATTCATACTCACTTAATTTTTCTAAATCTTCGCCATTCACTAAGCCCTTAACATTCAAATCTACCCGGTCACAAATTGCTCTTGTTACTTGCTCATTATCTCCGGTTAAGATTTTTAATTCAACCCCATTTTGTTTCAATAATTTAATCATTTTCGCAGCAGATGGTTTTGGTTTATCTAAAAAGGAGATAAAACCTAAAAAAATTAAATCATTTTCATCACTTGTTGTATAATAATCATTTTTTTCATGTCCTCGTGAGTAAGCAACTCCAATTACTCGCAGTCCTTCGGTGTTTAAACGATTAGTTGTTGCATTAATCATTCTTAAATGATCATCACTAAGGGGTACTAATTTCCCATCATATTCAATGCGGTTACAATTTTTAACAATTTCTTCAATTGCCCCTTTACAAATTAGGGTATGGTGGTTATCTTCACCTTTGACAACAACTGTTAATTTTCGTCGGTTAAAATCAAACGGAATTTCATCAATTTTAACATAATCATTTGTCATTAATTTTAAATTATGTTGTTCAACATATTTAATAATTGCCTTATCCATCGGATTTTTTAAACCAGTTTGATAAAGGCTATTTAAATAAACATAATTTAATAATTTTTCATCTTGCTTATTATTTAATAATGTATAGTCAATTAACTCAATATTATCATTTGTTAGCGTCCCGGTTTTATCCGTGCATAAAACATCAATGGCCCCTAAATTTTGAATTGCTTCTAGTTTTTTAACAACAACTTTGGCCTTACTCATTTTGCTAGCCCCGCGTGCTAAATTAGAAGTAACAATCATTGGCAACATCTCAGGCGTTAATCCAACCGCCACTGAAATTGCAAATAAGAGTGCCCCAACCCAATCATTTTTGGTAACACCATTAATAACAAAAACAATTGGCACCATCACAAACATAAAACATAATAACAACCAAGTTGTTCTTTTAATTCCCTTGTTAAAACTATTTTGTGGTCTTTTTTCAGTAATTGTTTTTGAAATCGTTGCATAATAGGTATTTTCTCCAACCCCAATTACAATAGCAATCGCACTTCCTGACACCACACTTGTTCCAGTATAACAAATATTTTGTAATTCTAATAAATTTGATTTTTCCTTATTATAACTAGCATGTTTTTCGACTGGTAGTGACTCTCCCGTTAATGAAGACTGGTTAATAAATAAATCATTACTTCAGAGAATGCGAACATCAGCGGGAACCATATCACCACTTGATAAATAAATTAAATCTCCCTGCACTAATTCATGAATTTCTAATTCTTTGGCTTCTTTTATTAATTCAGTATTATTACTTGCGACAACTTCATCAACTTTTTCATCCTCAGTTAGTCGAATAACCGTAATGGTGTTGCTAACTAAATTAGTTAATTTTTTTGTCACTAAATAACTGCGGACTTCTTGAATATAAGATACCGTCGTACTAATAAAAATCATCACTAAGACAATAACCGTTCCGACTAGCTCAAAACTATCACCATTCATAAAAAAATAACTTAGAAAATTATACAGGGCAATACATCCTAGCACAATGTTAAATGGATTTAAAAATACTTTTAATAACTCTAAAAATCATTGGAACCTAACTTCTTTTAAAGTATTATCACCGTATTCTTTGGCAATTTCTTTTGCTTGGTCAAAATCTAACCCAAATTTTGAAAGATGAAAATGATCTAAAATCGCCACTTGTCCAAGTTGGGCAATTCTTTTAATTTCATCAGTTTTAGCAAACCCAATTTCTTTTTTACCTTTTCTTTTTTTTACCTGCATTCATTAGCCTCCTCTTAATTTATTATTAATTAAGAACAAAATTTTGAAACCAGGCAAATATTATTAAAATTAATTTTTAACTAAAATTGCTGGTTAAAATATTCATTCTGTTAACTAGATTGTTCAGTTGGCACATCTGCTCGGACACTTTAACCACTCCTTTTATTTTTTTAATTAATCTTATTTATTTAAATAATATCGTATAACAAGCGCTAAAACAAGCATAACAAAAAAAAGTTAATAACTTTTAGTTATTAACCGGATTTACTACTGGCTCAGTTAGAACTTTCGGGTTAGCAGTTGGTAAATTTAGCATTAACTTAAATTGTTTTTTCCATAGTTTATTATAACCAACTGAAATTCCAAAAAAAGAAAGTAAATTGCAAGATATTTAAGAAGTGAATAAACTAAAGCAACCCAAATGCTTGCTGTTACAAAGTTTAGAACATTTCAATATGTTGTTATCCCGTTAGTTAACCACCCAAAGATTAAGCGGAGCAACATTCCAAAAATAAATTAGTTATTTATTAGTTTTTGTTAGTTTGCTAAGATATCAGGGGATGAAAAAATTCCTACCAGTTAATTTTTACCAATATTTTATAAAAGATCTTTTAAATATCTAAAATATCATTAATATATTTAAGAGATAAGTTATAATATGAGAGTAGTATAAAAAATTGAATTAAGTGGGTGAAAAAATGAATTTATACTTATTAGTGTGGGCGCACTATCATATACTTTAATTCTATCTGGAATAACTCCTGATTGCAAAATATCTTTTTTAGTATAAACAATTCAAGGAACCGTCATTTCCGGAATGTTTGGTCGTCCATGATATTGAGACAGTCCTCCATGATCACTATTAATAATAAATGGTGTGTCATCATACATTTGTTTAGCTTTTAACTTATTATAATTATCCCTATTTGCTGATCAGTTTTTGTTAATGCTTGGTAGTATTCTTCAGAATTATATTCACGAGAGTGTCCAGTATCATCAGGATCTAAAAAATACATCCATGATAAACTAGGTTTGGTGGTATCAATTTGGTGTTCTAACACATCTAAATAACGCTCAATTGAATTTTTTTTGGTATTTGTTTGATAATAATAATCAATAAAATTCTGACCATATGCTTTAAAATCAAGACTTAAAGCAATTGACTGTACACCTAATAAAGAAACAAACGCCGTTTGAATTCTTTCGTGAGTTACTCATCATCCCGCGTCAAGATTACTTTGATGAATTAAACCAAAAATTGAAGTTTGCTTGACTAACTTTGCTTCATCAATATAAATAGAATGGTGAATATTAGTTAATGGCTGATCAACAATCCCGTGGTTTTCGGGACCTGTTACCAATAAAATTGTTGCTCAATTTCCGGCAGAAGAATTTGACAACTCACTACGCACATCTAATTTATAAGCATCATGGTCCATCATGGGCAAAGATTTGGAATGGTTGCTTTTTGCAGCGCATACGCTGCTAACCCATCATTTGCCAAAACAACGATATGTTTGGGATGATAAGTAAGTTTATTTTTCATAAGAAACATATTTAATATATTTTTGTTGATACGATGGTATCCTGCAATTGCCGCAAGTTCCAGAACAGCTATGGAAACTGCTCTGGTTAATAAAAAACTGGCATGTAATTTTCGCATCTTAGACCCTCATCTTCTTTCTTCTAAGTTTACTTACAAATTAGTGTATGTTAAAAATCAAGAAAATTAAAAAAAATTATCTAAAAATAGATAAATTTTTAAAATTTTTTCAATTAATTATTTGCAGCCTTTGCTAATTAATTAAATATTTGCCGTAAAATCAATGATTGAATTCGCATCATTTTTAACATACAAGTTTGAAGGAAGTACTTCCACTTTAATATCTTTATTTTCTGGTAACATTCCAATAATTTTATTTTTTAAGTATTCAACTTGTGGTGTTAATAACACAATATCATAATCATTGATGTTTAAATTATTTACTGTTACAGCTTCAAATTTTCATTCTTTGTTGTCTTGGACCAAAACATTATTAATTTTTTCAACAATTGTTTTTGTGCTAATTCCTGCAGAACATACTAAACAAATTTTTTTCATTTTTTCCTCCATTGGTCATATCGAAATCTATAGGTATAAGTTATACTAATAAAATAGTAATAACGTAATAATTTCGCAGGATTATTTTAGCATAATTTTACAATAAATGATATAATTATAAAAGAATTTGTCCAATTATTTTTAAGATAGTTCGGCAAATTACATATAACTTAAATTTAGGAGGATAAGAATGCTACCAGAAAAAATTGATTCTTTTATTGAGGACCATGTCGATAAACCATTGTCAGAATATATTAAAGAAAATCCAAGATTTATTCTAGAATTTATTAATACATTATCATGAGAAGAAAAATTTGAGTTAATAAATGACTATGTAGCACAAGATGATGAAATTGAACACGCAATTAATACGATTAATAAGAAAATTTCATTATTCATTGAAGATGAAATCAAAGAACGAGTAATTCAAAACATCTCAGAAGAAGAATACTTAAGACATAAGGCAATTGTGGAAGTATACGAAAAAGCAAAGGCTGAGTATGAACAAAATAAAAAATCAAATATCAATTAACTAAGGTCAAATATAGAAAAAAAGGATTTGAATAACATTATTCAAATCCTTTTTCTTTATTTATAAGTAAATAATATGGTATTTTCGCTTACCGCGACGAATAATTAAAAATTTATTATGTAAAAAATCTGGTGGTGATAAAACTTTGGTTTCATCATTAACAACGTGGCCATTAATAGTAATTGCATTTTTGTTCAAAAACTCACGACCTTCACGTTTCGAACTAACAACTTCACTAGCAACTAATAAATCTAACAAATTAAGATTTGGTGATTCTAATTGGTAGTGAGGAAGACTATGTTGAATGCTTGTTAATTCTGATAATGATAATTCATGTAAATTACCATTGAATAAAGCATCCGAAATTTTAATTGCACGGGCTAACTCATCTTTCCCGTGAACAAATAATGTTAATTCTTCGGCTAATCTTTTTTGCCCTAATCTTTTAAACGGTTCTTTTAAATGGTCTTGTTCTAATTGCTTAATTTCTGCTTCTGATAAAAAAGTTAAGAATTTTAATAGTTTAAAAGTTTCAATGTCTTCTTGATTATAAAAGAATTGATAAAACTCATATGGCGAAGTTTTCGTTGGATCTAACCATACAGCCCCTGATTCAGTTTTTCCAAATTTAGTCCCATCAGCCTTAGTTAATAAATTCATTGTTAACCCACAAGCTAAATTATCTTCTCCCAGTTGCTTACGAATATAATCCGTTCCCGAAGTAATGTTTCCTCATTGATCACTGCCCCCGGTTTGGACTGTACAGTCATACTTTTTATATAACTGGTAAAAATCATAAGCTTGTAATAAAGTATAAGAGAACTCGGTATATGATAACCCACTCTCAATTCGCGAAGTAATGCTTTCTTTATTTAGTAAATAACTAATATTAAATTCTTTTCCCATGTCGCGTAAAAAATCAATTAATGAAATGTTATTTAGTCATTCACCATTATTAACAATTTTGACATTCGGAATTAGTTTTTCTACTTGTTGTTTGATGCTTTCCACATTATGCAATACTGTCGCATTATTCAACAATACCCGTTCGCCTTTCTTTCCGCTGGGGTCCCCAATCATTCCGGTTCCTCCCCCAATAATTGTAATTGATTTAAAACCACATTTAGCAAAACGTTCTAACAAAATAATTTGAATTAAATGGCCAACATGTAAAGAATCTCCCGTCGGGTCAAAACCACAATATACTCCTTTTTGTAATTCTTGTGATTTTAATAGTTTTTCTTTGTTTGTTACCTGTTTTAATAGTCCTCTTCAAGTCAATTCTTTAATAATATTCATTGTAAATTCCTTTCTATTAATCATCTTATTGAAAAAACTCTAAGTAAATAGAGTTTATTTTTTATTTTGATTCGATATTTTTTTAGTGGGTTTTGGGTATCCTTCTTCAATGATTTTTTCTGAAATTGAAGCAGAGGTTTTTTTCAAATCATCACTAACCTTGATTCCAGCGTAAATGGCAGAGACAGTAATTTTTGCTAAATCTTTGGCTACTGCCCGAACATTCGGAGATTTTGCGGCTGCTTTGATTAGTTTGACGGCACCTTGATCAAGTTTTTTCAGTGCTTTATAAGCCATCTCTTTGGTTGAAGCAGAATCTAAAATATCAACTGCCCCCTTAACATTTTTAATTTTAACTTCAATATTAGTGGCAATTTCATCAGACTCAATTCCTTGTGATTTCTCCCAAACAATTTCAATTTTATTAACCATATCTTTTAACTGCGGATTATATTTTTTAACCATTTTAACAAAATCAGCGCGTAATTCAGAACCTTTTTTAGGGGCAATTAACATTCCAACAACCATAATTGCTACTGTTTTTAATAATTTAAAAGCCATAATTAATCATCCTCAGAATTAGCAAAATCTTTTAGTTTGTCAACTAATCGATAAGCAACGTCCTTATTTCTTGAAATAACTTTAATTCAAGCTTTAACATTTCGTTTCGTAAATGCTTCAAAAACATCAACATAGTTTGATATTTTTACCACCGTATCAACTGTTGAGTTTAGCATTTCTGATTTATATGTTAAGTCCTCAATAAAATAATCAAATTTTTTCGCCGCAATCGCAACTTTTCGCGCCGCAATAATTCCATATAAACAAAAAATAATTGCTAAACATAATAAAATAATAATTAAAATTGTTTCTGAGATTAAAAGATTATTGTCACTAGCTAATAAGTATAAATTCATTTTTTCACCCACTTAATTCAATTTTTTATACTACTCTCATATTATAACTTATCTCTTAAATATATTAATGATATTTTAGATATTTAAAAGATCTTTTATAAAATATTGGTAAAAATTAACTGGTAGGAATTTTTTCATCCCCTGATATCTTAGCAAACTAACAAAAACTAATAAATAACTAATTAATTTTTGGGCTAAAATTAAATATTTTTAATATTTAATTTGATAAGATTCCATTTTATTATAATATTTTTTACTAAATTTTAATTTTAATAATTTACCTTTTTTCACTAAAAAATCATTTTTAATTGTAACTCCCAATGAAGTAAGCCCCCTTTTTAAAGAATGGTTTTTAAAATTATTGATTAAATTAGCAAAAGAATAATTTTCTTGCAAACCAATCATAATTATTGCTTGAAAGTCAGAAAAACCTAACACTAATTCATCAAAATTAAGATCATAAAGCTCAACAGTTGGGGATTTAGTTGCTCTCGCTAAAAAATCGGTCAGTAATAATTGATGATTGCAGAAATTAATCGTAGAAGTTAATTCCGTTAATGACGGATGACTTGCTAGTAACCTTGAAAATAAATTATCTTCTAAATTAAAAATGTCATCTTTGATTAAAGAATCTGGTTGCTTATTTGTCTTCATTATTATTTAATTCATTTTTAATTCGTTCACGACGACTTTCATCTGCTTCTTTAAGATTTTCTTCTTCAAGATTTAATTTCCTCATATAATAAGGATTCCGACTCGTGTAAAAATCAACAACTTGTTTTTTGGCTGAATTATCCTTAACATTTTTTAAATTCTCCATCATTTGTTGATGTTCCGAAGAGCCTTGAATAATTGGTTTTGGTCTTCGGAGAAATTGACGGTCAAGATTATTTTCTTTTAATTCACGAGCAATTTTATAACGCGTTGAACCCGCCGCAATTGAATTATGCATGATTTGTTTTTTCCGATCAAGTAACGACATGTCAGTTGGAAAATCAGTATTGATTTGATAAGTCTTACGAATAATATTGTGGAATTTACTATTAACCTCTTTTTGTTTTTCAATTCCTTCAAACATTGTTGTTTGTTCATAAATATCATATAAATTTTTACGCGGATCAGTTTTTTTAATTTTTTCTTTCAATTGTTCTAACTCTACTGTTAATTCTTCGGTACGATCACCAAAAATATTCTCACCATTTTTACGTGGCTTGAATAAAAAGGATTGGGTTTTTTCAGCTTGCTCAGATAATTTCTCTGGCTTTTTAACCATCGATTTAATTATTTGCTCATCTTGTTGCAGGTCATATTTTTTATAAATTGGTTGATAAGTTTTTGTTGTTGGTGTTGGTTTTTCTTCAACTCCATTATCCCCAATTTTTTGTTTAATTTCTGCTTCCACTATTTTGGCAATCGGAGAAGTATCATCACTAGTATAATTAATTATTGTTTGATAATGGGCAGAATTAAGATCTTTTCCAAATAATGGTGAAATTACTTCTGTTAATTTTGAAACTTGTTTTTCAGAACTTGCTGGTGGTACAGCGTCTGCTGGTTGTTTTTTTTCAGAAGTATTTTGTTTTGAATTATTATTTTCAAAAAAAGTGCCTTGGTGATTATAATAAGACGGGATTTTTTGATTATCTTTACTATTCATAACTAATTCTCCTCCAAATATATCTTAATTATACCTAAATTATTTGTTGTTAACTTATTTTTTTTGTAATCGGGTTGACTCGATATTATGGCGTCCATATTTTGCCTGGGGTTGACCGTTTATTAAGACCGCATCACCAGTAAAACCAATTGTTAACTTTGCTAAACTTTGGCCAACCCCATAAAAATCAACGGGAATATTTTCTTTTTCAAAATCTTCAATAATTTTTGCCGTAAAACCAGAAGAAACAATAATCTTGACATTTGTAAAATAATGGCGATCTAGTTCTTGACGCAAGGCTTTGATCAAATGTTTATTAACCCCATGAATATCTTCACCTTTAAACTCCGCTTCTTTTCCAATAAAATACTTATCAACTAAGGCTTTTGAAGTGTCAATGCGAACGGCAAATAAATCAGGAAATTCCTTAGCAATTTTTAAAGTATCATTAATAACATCATTATTATAATCAACCAAAGCAACTAATTTTTCCGTTGGAAAATGTTTTTTGTAGGCATGTAAAGCAGCAATTAAATCACCATTAAATGCTTGGATTAATGCATGGGGAACAGTTCCAATTGGTTCCGCATTAGGATTAACTTTTGCTAACTGCGCTTGTGTTACAAAATTGCTAATCCCACCCACATTAGCAGCATAACCATCATTTTCCTGCGTATAATAATAATCATTACGATCATTCATATAAATAATTGGCTTATTATTAGCAACTTGGATTAAACGATAACAATTAGTTGCAATACTTGTTTGACGAGCAAGAATTCCATCAATAATACCTTCTAAATAACCAAATTGATAATAATGACCGGTAATTTTTAGAACTGGCTCAAAAGCATTAATAAGATCACCATCTGTTAAAGCATAAATTTCCAAACTTGCTGGATCAATCGCTTCTGCTTTAATTAATTTGACACATTCATTAACCCCTGCTAATTTAACATTATTTTCTCTTTGAAAAAATTGGATGGTAATTATATCGTCTGGCCGTTCATTTTTTAAAATGGCGGCTGTTTTTAAAAAATAAATAGCACTATAGTAACCTTCTTTTATTTTACTCATCTTTATAGTAGTCCTTTCAAAAGCTATCTCCAATTTTATATTTATTATCCGTTAACACCATAATAACTTTCCCCGCTTGGGTAATTGGTAAACCAAGTTCTTGTTCGGAACAAATCATTCCATCGGATTTTTTACCCCGTAATTCTGAAGGAATAATTTGTAATAAGTTTGGCATTCGTGCACCAATATTAGCAACAACAACTCTTTGCTGATGATTAATATTAGTAGCTCCACAAATTATTTGTCGTTGTTCATCACCAAGATTAACTTCGCAAATATTTAACTTATCTGAATTTGGGTGTTTTTTAACAGTTAATACTTCTCCCACTATAAATTGGGTTGTTAAATTAATATTTGCCAAATTATAGCCATACTGTTGAAATAAAGTAATTATTTCCGCAATTAAATCTTTATTGTCACTATTAATGCCACTAGTTAACTTATTTTTAAGCATTGTTTTGGCATTTAAAATATTAAAACCAACTAGTTGTTGTTTATCATTACGGAAGAAAACTAAGTTATCTTGGATTATCCGTTCGGGATTATTAACAACTTGTAAGTAACCAAATAATGTATCAAAATTTTCATTATAAAATAAACCAACTGTATTATTTTTCATCTTTTTTCTCCTTACTAGTAAAATTAAACTGACAGATTTTTTCATGATTTAAATCCTTAATGATAGTAGTCACTAATTTAATTGTTTCATTAAAATCATCTAAATCAATCACCCCACCAGTAGTGTGCAGGTTGCGAGCAATCAAACAAGCCTGAATGGTAGGTACTCCATAATCATGTAAATGCACAGCTCCAGCGTCTGTTCCACCTGACGAAATATAAAACTGATTTTTAATATTATATTTTTTCATTAAAGCAATTTGGTATTGAATCAAATCATATCTTGTAATATATTCGCGGTCCATTCCTCTTAAAATTACACCATTCCCAAGTTGACCAAATTCACTATTTGAATAATAATCTTGGCCGGGAGACACATCAGTAACAATTGCAAAATCAGGTTTAATTAAATTAGTTGCTGTAACAGCACCTCGGGTTCCAACTTCTTCTTGAACACTAAAACCAATATATAAATCAAAGTCTAATGCTAAATCTTTAATGTTTTCTAAAACTTCTAATCCTAAAATAACTCCCATCCGGTTATCAATGGCTTTTGATAATAATCGCTTTCCATTTAATAAGACTGTCTCTCCTTCGCAAATTAAAAAATTACCCAAACGGATTCCATTAGCATAAGCATCTGCTTCAGAAGTAAATCCAAAATCAACTAGCATCGTATCAATTTGAGCTGGTTTATTACGAGCTTCTGGTGATAATAAGTGCGGTGAAATCGCTGAAATTGTTCCTTTAATAAAAGTCCCATCATCTTTTAAGAGTTTCACGCGATTTGCTAATAAAGTTTGTTCTCAAATTCCACCCAGGGGATTTATTTTAACTAAACCCTTAGGATTAATTTGGCGGACCATAAAACCAACTTCATCACCATGGGCCATCAGCATTACTTTTTGAGGGTTAACAATATTTTTTTTATTTCTAATAACAGCAAAGCAACTACCTAAATTATCTTGAATAATTTCATTAGTATATTGCTGATAATATTTCTTCATTAGTTCAATAACCCGAAATTCACAGCCACTTGGTCCAAACTCTTGCAAAATTGCTTCATACATTTTAAATTTTTCTGGATTAATTTTCATAATAACACCTTCTTGTTCTTGAAAATATTATATCAAAGTTTATAATTAATTTATTGTTAACAAATTAACAATTTTATTAAATTTGTAGAATTAAACGAGGGATAAATATGAAAAAAGTAGCAATAATAGTTGACTCCTCATCAGGAATCAAAAGAAAAGACTTAGAAAAATATGATGACATGTATTGAATGCCATTACTATTAACCTTCCCCGATGGTAGTGAAGTTGATGACGATGATGAAATTATTTCATTCGACGAATTTTATGATATTTTGGATCAGCAAGTTATTAAGACAAGCCAAATCCCAATGGGAAAAATAATTAACAAGTGAGATGAACTGTTAAAAACTTACGAAAAAATTGTTTTTGTTGGTTTATCAAAAGGTTTATCTGGTCAACATGAAAATATTTATATGCTTTCACAGCAAGATAAATATAAAGATCGTGTTTTTGTTATCGATACTGATGGTGTTAGCGAAGTATTAAAACATATGATTGACCATATTTATCAGTGTTTAAACGAAGGAGTGGTTCCTGAAGAAATACAAGCAAAAGTTGATGAATTAAAAAAACAATTTTCTGCTTTTATTATTTCAAAAAGTTTAGAAACTTTAAAACGTGGCGGAAGGATTACCCCTGCCGCGGCCGCTCTTGCTTCGCTTTTAAAGATCACACCGATTTTAAGATATGATGGAAAAATTGATAAATTTGAAAAAACAAGAACTTTTAAAAAAGCAATTGAATTAACATTACATCAAATTAAGAAAGAACGTACAAATTGAAAAGAAATTATTTTAATTCATTCAAAAACAGATGAAGAAGCATTAAATGATGTTAAAAAAATCATTACTGACTATGGTTGTGAAATTAAAAAAACAGTAATTTTAGCCAATGTCATAGCAGCCCATACCGGACCTAATACTGTTGTCCTAGTATGTTGAGAAAAATAAGAGGTGAAAAAAATGAGCAAAAAAATTGCAATCTTAACTGATTCATCAGCAGGATTTACAGAGGAAGAAATTAAAAAATATCAAATTCATGTTTTACCACTACACATTATTTTAAATGGTGAAACAGATATTTTAGATAATGAACAAGAAGTTGCAGCTAATAATTTCTATGAAGTTGTTAGAACTGGCATTACCAAAACTAGTCAAGCATCAACCGGGGAAGTTATTAATATGTATCAAGAATTACTAAAAACGCATGATGAAATAATTCATTATCCAATTGCTGAAAAATTATCTAGTCAATATTCAACAGCTTATATGATTGCTCAAGATGACGAATTTAAGAAAAAAGTTACTGTTGTTCGTAACCATACAGCAGCTTATTCTTTAAAACAACTAATAATTTTAGCAAAAGATTTGGCTGATAAAGGAATGGATAGCAAAGATATCATTGCCGAAACAACAAAATTTGAAAACTCAACCTTAATGACAATGATTCCTGGTAGTCTTGATCGTTTATCAAGCGGGGGAAGAGTTAAAAAAGTTTTACTTTCCTTAATTAATTTATTAAAAATTAAAATCTTATTACAATGAGGAGAAAACCCCAAAAAAGTTGCCTCATCCCGAACAATAAACTCATTAGTAGAGAGCTTTATTGATCTATTAAAAAACTTTACTAAAAAAGTTAAGTTAAAATATGAATTATTTGTTTTAAAAACTTCAGAATGTTCAGCAAAAGTTTGAGATGCAATTGTTGGTGTTCTAAATAAACATAAAATTAATTATCATGTTGAAAAATTACCAAATGTATTTGTTGCTCATGCGGGATTAGATACAGTTGCTTTTGTAACAATTCCGAAACTTGATAAATAAAATAAAAATCCATTCTTAATAAAATGGATTTTCTTTTTTTGATGTAAAACTTAAAAATATGGCGGAAGTAAAGAGATTCGAACTCTTGCGTGACTTTCATCACCTAACGGTTTTCGAGACCGGCCCCTTCAACCAGACTTGGGTATACTTCCTTATTTTTTATTTTGTTATGGCAGGGGTGACAGGACTTGAACCCACAGCATACGGTTTTGGAGACCGTTGTTCTACCATTGAACTACACCCCTAGTTTCTTTAAAATAATAACATAAAAAAAATAAAATCTTGGGTAAAAATAAAAAAGTATTTTTTAAAATACTACTTTTAAAATATGGCAGGGGTGACAGGACTTGAACCCACAACACTCGGATTTGAAGTCCGATGTTCTACCATTGAACTACACCCCTAATTTTATTGTGCTAAATTAACACTTATTTATTTTAACAAATAAATTCTTAAAATTAAATAATTAAATCTTAAATTTATATTTTTTAAAGCACAAAAAATCTGAAACTAATCTAAATCATCATCAAAATGAGTATGTTCCGTACGGTTTAACCGTTGACATTCTTCACACAAACCATGTCCTTCAATTTTAAAATGAATTGGTTTTCAGTAAATTTTTTCTAAAGCTTTCCCTAAACTAACAATATCAATTGATTTTAAAACTGCTTCATCTTTAATATGAAGAACTTTCTTACATGAGTCACAAATGGCATGAAACGAAGGATTCTCAGCGAGGTCATATCAAATTTGTTTACCATCAAAAGTATTGCTAAAAAGTATATGTTCTTTTAAGAGCATATCAATAGTATTGTATACTGACATTAAATTGACATTTTGGTATTCTTTTTCTAAATATTCAACAATTACGGACAAAGTTAAGTGTTTTTTATCAGTTAAAATTTTAATAATTGATAAGCGAATATCCGTTAACCGATAGTTTTTATCTTTTAAAATTTGAACAATCTTATCGTACGATAAAGCCATAAAAATTCCTTATTTCTTTAAATTATCAATAATTTTAACTAAGTCATTTAATGTTTTAATTTCTGTTAACTTATCATCTGGAATGCGAATTGATAATTTTTCTTCAGCTAAAATAACCAAATCCATTAAATCTAATGAATCAAGACCAAGATCTTTAAAATTAGTATTCAAATCAACTGTTTTACTAATCCCCCTTTGTTTTAAAACTTTCTTTAGTTCTTCCATAATATTCATAATGCAATATCACCTCTATTTATTACTATATTTATAATTATAACAAATAAAATTAAAAATAAATCTTTTCCACTTTTTTAAATGAAATCTTAAATTTTAATACGCTAAGAATTAATTATTATGTTAGCTAACGTATAATGAATAATTGTATTTACTTTTGATAACCCATAATATTCATTACTGCAATCAAAAACGAGATAACTATCTTCATTATTAATAGTTGGAAAGACATTAATTCACTGCGCTAAAAATATTTTTTTAACGCGCAAGTTTAAAAAAATAGTCATTATGTTGGAAAGTAAAAGCATTATTAAATTGGTAACTAGCTAAAGCCAGTTCATAAGAATAATCATTTGTTGGGTGGGGGTTGGTGTTGCTTAATAATAAGATTTTGGTAAATTAAAACTCCGAGACAAGTTAGAAAAGCTAAAATAACAATAATAAAAAAACTGACAATAATTTGGCGCTTAAATTTTCATTGTTTAAACTTGGTAACACTTTTCTTGTCATAAGTAACTTCCATTTGCTTATTATCTTTTGCCTTTAAAAAGGATTTAATTTTGGAAATAAAATTCTTAAACAAAGTTAGCATTGCTCGTCATCAAAAGGCTGATTATAATAATAAGAAAGTTGATTATTATTAATTAAAAATATAGTTGCCTGGGGATTAATAAAATTATTAAAAAAGATTTTTTCTGATATAGCATATACTAATAGTAACCAAGTTATGAAAATTATGATTATCAAAAACTATTTTTTAATTAATAATAATTCCTGATGTTGGAATAACCGTTTGCAAAACTAATTCCTCGTGGGCCAGAAAGGGATCTATTAATAATCTATTATTAGTCAACATATTATCTGTGATTTCAACTCGCTGTTTTTGGAAATTATACATAGTAGTATTATTACTAAAATAGTGGTAAAAATGCCGATCATGATATTTTAAATAACCGTTTATTTTATCAAAATTATATTTGGTAGTACTGCTTAAAATATAAGTTGTAACTGGTAAAGTTAAATTTGGGTTTGGCAATTTGGTGCGAAGTTTATTAATCTTTGTAATAATATCATTAGGATATTTTTTGTAATCTTCTAAATTATAGTTAAAATTATTATCAAAGTAAAACAGACTGGGAAGACTAGGATTATTAATTTTATTTATTATAATAAGTAAAAACTAGTTCATTTTTTAGTAAACTTTTTTGATAATCAAATTGCTGATTATTTTCGTTAAAATTCTTATATTCAAAAAGAGCATTAATTACAAGATTAGGAGCATCAACCGGCTGAGGGGCGAGATTTCAATAAATTTCTTGGTATGAATTTTTGGCAACTAACGCATTATTATCATTATAATCTAAGCTAACGACAACTGCGATTTGGTTTAAATTATCATTATTTAAGCAAGTTGTTGGAATACCCTCTTTTGCTCAATTACCATAACTTAAATAGTGATTTTTAGTAGCTAATAAAGTTTCAGAACTAGTTGCTAAAAATTCACGGGAATTTTCAACATATAATGAATCTGTAAATAAATTAGTGCCCAACATAAAAAACCTCCCTCAATTAAGATTTACCTAATTAAAATAAGGTTTCCTTTATTTTTTAATAAGCTCTGGCAAAATATACTAAATATTGGGCGGGATTATCACAGCGGAAACACTGTTCTGATACGTCTTGGGAAATATCAAACGGAATACAACGAGAAACGGTTTGAGTTTCTTCTTTAATAATATTTTCACAAGCAAGCGCCCCACAAAATGGTACTAAAAATAACGCATTTTTCTGTTTTAAAATTTCTTTATATTCTTCATAACTATTAACTTTAATAGTTCGCTGTTGACGATTTGCAAGTGCCCGGTTGAAAAGATTAGCACTAATTTCTGTAAATAATTTATTAACTGTTGCTAAAACTTCTGAAATTTTAACTTGGACTTTTTCAAAAGTATCACGGCGAGTGATTATTACACTTTCTTGTTCTAAGTCCCGCGGACCAATTTCAATACGCACGGGAATTCCTTTAATTTCCGCATTTGCTAATTTATAACCAAATGACTTTTCCGATTCATCAATGACCACTCGGAAATTTCCTAATTGTTTTTTAATTTGTTCAGCAACTGTTAATAAGGTGTCATCATTTTTAACAGGAACAATCATTACTTGCGTTGGAGCAATCATTGGGGGTAATACTAACCCGTGATCATCACCATGGGTCATAATAATTGCCCCAATTGTGCGGGTTGATACACCTCACGAAGTTGAGTAAGCATATTCTAATTGGTTATCTTGGTTTGTAAATTTAATATCAAATGGTTTTGCAAAGTTTTGCCCAAAATAATGGCTTGTTCCACATTGTAGAGCTTGCCCATCATACATTAAAGACTCAATGGTATATGTTTCTAACGCACCAGCAAATTTTTCGCGTTCTGTTTTTTGGCCACGAATAACTGGTAGCAATAAGGCTTCTTCGGCAAATTTACTATACACATCCAAAATTTTTAGCGTAAAATCTTTAGCTTCTTGGGCGTTCGCATGAATAGTGTGTCCTTCTTGTCACAAAAATTCACTGGTGCGTAAAAACGGGCGCGTTGTTTTTTCTCATCGTAAAACATTTACCCATTGGTTATATAACAATGGTAAGTCACGATAACCTTGGATTTCTTTCGCAAAAAAAGTTCCGAATAATACTTCCGAAGTGGGGCGAATATATAATTCTTCTTCTAATTTTTTGTCCCCCACTTTAGTAACCGTTGCAATTTCGGGGGAAAATCCTTCAATATGTTCTTTTTCTTTATCAAATAATGATTTAGGAATTAATAAGGGAAAATAAACATTAGTTACTTTTAATTCCTTAAATTTTTGGTCTAAATATTTTTGAATATTTTCTCAAATGGCATAACCATACGGTTTAAAAATCATCGTTCCCTTCGCTGGTCCATAACTAATTAAATCAGCATTAACAACAATATCAGTATATCATTGGGCAAAATTCTCATCGCGAGGAGTAATCTTCTCTAATTTTCTACTCATAACTTACTTCTTTCTATTTTTATTAGCAACTTGTTCAATATTTCCTTTTTCACCTTGGAAAACTTTAATTTTTAAATTAGTGCTTTTGACATAATTCTGAATCCGGTTTAAATATTCATTATTTTTCATTAAAATTCATTTAATACATTCTGGCTTCACATCTTCAAATAAGTGAACACGCCGCGTTGTTTCTTCATAATACCAATCAGTTTTTGTATTTTCAAATAATTTTTTAATATTAATTGCAATCACGGCAATTTGATTAGGGTCAATTTTTTGATCAGCAATTCAACTTCAAAAATAATGGCGGGTTGAATTATCTAGTTCAAATTCAATATGATCAGGTTTTTCCAGGTATGTTCATACAATATATTCGCTATCTTTAGCTAGGTGAATATTTTTAATGGGTTGGATTCCAAACTCTAACTGACGTAGAACATTACTTACATCCGTATAAAATAATAACGTACGAATTTTTTGGGCATTTAAATTCTTAATAATTTTATGGCTTTTTCTTCTTTTAAAACTAAACCCAGTTTTAATATCTTTACTGTCTTCTTCATCGTCAAAAAAATCACTCGGTTCTAGTTCCTGTGGTTTTGCCTTTTTTTCATCTTGTAATAAATTATGTTTGCCTGGTTTTTGTTTTTTATCTTCTTCCGGAGTTTTATTTTTTAATTTATTAAATAACATTGCTTCACCTCATCTTTTACCACTTAAATATACCATTATTATACTTGATTTTTAAAAGATATTATAAAATTGGACTAACTAATTTTAAGCATTGGAGTCCCACCCGGTATTTTAATGGTTTGTACTTAATTGGTCATTCGCGTCATAAAATTGCATGGTTATAATCTCACTTTCAGCGGGTTAAAAATGTTTTCACAACTTCCTTATCATAAATAATGGCGGTTGTTTGGTGGTCTGAGAAAAAACTGCGGTAATCTAAATTACATGTGCCAACAATCGCAATTTCATCATCAAAAATAGCTATTTTATTATGGCAAAAGACATTATTCATTTCATAAATCTTAACACCAGCCGCTAGTAATTCTTTACAATAAGTTTTAGTAATATCTAACACAAAAATTTTATCAGTTAAGCCGGGAATCGTTAACCGCACATCAATACCTGCTTGAGCCGCTGTTTTAAGGGCTAAAATTAATTCTCCGGGAGCAATAAAATAAGGTGTTGATAACCAAATTCTTTTTTTTGCATTATTAATTAATGAAATATAAACATCACGATTTAACGATTCTGAAAAACTAGGATAGTCATTAAAAATTTGCACTAAAGTATTATTAGTTTGACGATGATCTTTTTTGGTAAAGATATCATTTTCTAACTCACTAATGCGCTCACGTTGTTTGCTGGCAAAATACCAATCATCAGCAAAAATAACTTCCAAGGCACGGACCCCATCACCTTCAATTCGCAATTGGACATCATGAAAAAGACCAAATTTTGGAGATTGGTTAACATATAAATCAGATAAATTAATTCCGCCGGTATAGCCAATTTTTCCATCAATAATAGCATCCTTGCGATGGTTACGATAATTAGCATTCCCATTTAAGAACGGCGTAATAATCGGTAAAAATTTATACATTTTGACTCCAATTTTTTTTAGTTTGCGCAAACTCTTTTCACTAATTTTAAAATAACTTCCTACATGATCATAAATTAAATAAACTTTCACGCCAGCTTTCAAACGTTCTTTAATAATTTCGGCAAATGCTTCAAATAACTCCCCATCCGCAATAATAAAATAAGTTAAGAGAATGTATTTTTTGGCTTTTTGTAAATCAGAAAGAATCCGGTAAAAAGCAATTGTCCCGTTTGGCAAAATTTCAACAGTACTATTACCATAGACTGGTTTTTCCGCTTTATGATTAAGTAGTTCAAAAGTTCTTGTAAAATTAGGACTTAACGTATTAATCTTTGCTAAGTTTGCAAGATTATCTTCTTGAAATTGTTGGTATTCATTTTTATTAATTGCTTCATAATAAATTGTTCTTTTATTGGAAAAATGATATTTTCGTCCAAAAAAAATGTATGAACAAAGACCAATAAAGGGAACAAAAATAACAAAAATTATTCATGACAACTTAACTTCATATCTTCTTTTTGAAAAAAATATTCAAAATGCCATTAAGAAGTCAATAATTAAGATAGAAACAAAAATTCAGATAAAAGCAATATTAAAAATGATTGCTACAACCACAACAGCCGCAACTGCTAGTCCGAATAAAAATATCATTGATAAAATTATTTTTAATCAATTTTTCATTAATTTTTCCCTTTCGTTGTTTTGACTATAATATTATTTTACCAATAAAAAAAGTTATATTACTACATATAACTAAGTTTTTCTTTTAAATTAATGGCGGAACAGGAGAGACTCGAACTCTCGCGCCGGTTGCCCGACCTAACACCTTAGCAGGGTGCCCTCTTTACCAACTTGAGTACTGTTCCAATTGGTATTTTCCACTCCTATATTATATACAAAATCGCATTAATATAACAAGTATTTTTAATAATTAATTTAAAAAACGAATTTTAAATTCGTTTTATTCTATGACATGTACTTCAGTTAAATCACTATTAACTGAAGCATCGTCTTGCGATAATTGAGATTGTTGCGCAAGATTTTGTTGATGCTTTTGAAGATTTTGTTGACGACGATTGGAAAGTAGTCTTTGCTGTGTCCTCGATGATTTGGGGGTATTATTAAAAAGAGGAGTATTTTCATTAATTTCTTCGGGACGATTTCAATAAGAAGTCATTAAATTTGTAATTTTTTTAATAATACTAAAAGCACCCCGGGTACTATCAACAATTGAAGAAAATGCTGCTGGTAAAACAGCTTCTAAAATTGTTTTCAAAGAATTTGTTAATCCTTGGGCCGTAATTAGGTTTCTTGTTAAAACACCATAAGTCATTAAATTTAATCCCGGTGATACTAGCCCCGTTATATTATTAATAACTTGCACCCCTAAATTTTCTTTTTTTGAACAAATTGTGGCAATTAAGTTTAATATTTCCATTCCCTGGGTCATTGTTGATCAGAAGTTAGTTCCCTTGAAATAAATTTCTTTAAATAGTTCAAATCCCCCATCATGTTCATAAGCTTCATAGGTAGTTTCATAAGTATGAACTAATTGTATTAAAATATTGCAACCAACTGATAAGTAAATACTAGTTGCGAGAACTTTTTGGGCATATTTTGTTAAGTTATGCTTTTCATTATTAAGATACTTTTCCACTAATGGTTTAATTGATAAATAAGCAATATCATAGTAATAAAAATATAATCCTTCTGGTTTTCATAAATTAAAATTAGGCATTGTGTATTTTGCAACACAAATACTTGCCGATTCTAAAAAGTTTAGAAAGGTATCTATAAGTTCTTCTTTTTTAAAACCGTTTTGGACAATTGCTTTGACATGCATAAAAAATGATCTAACATCCGGTTCAGAAATATGTTCATTAACAATTTCATCAATTTGCGCAATAAAATCAGTAGTTTCTGAATTTACCGAATGGTTAGGTTCAACACCAACTTCTAGGTTAGTGGCACTTGCTGCTCTTGAAATAGTTGGTTCTGATGAGTTAATTTCTGCGGTGTCCTTTGTTTCTGTGGAGTTTGTTAAGTCAGATGTATCTTGGGCTGTTAGTAAAGGAGAATCTTCGTGGAAAAGAAATTCGGGGATGATATTTTCATCTGGTTCAGAAATTTCACTAGTTTCTGAGAAAGTTTCAAGATCTAAAGAAGAATCATTTCTTGGAAGATCATTAGGTTTTGATAAATTTTCAGTTGAATTATTTTGCGATTTTGGCATAGTTTTTTTCCTTTCATAATAAATTAATTATAAAAAAGCATTTTAAGTTTGAAAACTTAAAATTAAATATTAAAAAATAATTTTAAACAAAAAACACCTAATAAAATATACTTTATTAGGTGTTCTTGACACTCGTTAAAATTGATAATTATTAACTTTTCGCTTTGGAAAAGTACATTATCATTTTATCACTATAAAAATAGAAAACAATGATTATTTAATAAAATAAATTCTCATTAAATAAATTTTAAAAAATAGATTTTTATTTAAAGATTCGTTTTAGCCGAATTAAAAATTTATTAATTGTTTTATTTGAACAACTCAGAACTAACCGGAACCATTTATTTTTTAAATCATAAAAATCATCATTAAATTTTACTAATAATTTCTCTTGAAAAAATCGTTTTTTATAAAATTCTAATGTTTTTTTATCATTATTAATTAAAATGACAGTGGCAAAACTACTTGGCATTGCCATTATTGTTAGTGGTAAATGGTTTTCCCGAATAAAACATTCAATAATTTTATAGTTTTCTTGAAAAACTAAATGTAATTTATCAATTCATTTTGCCCCTTTTATTGAATAAACAGCTTTTGTTACTTCGGTTCCAAAAATATCACTTTCATATAACCAATTTTTTGATAATACTGGTAAATTTTTTGCCGTAGTTCTTGGTTTGGGCAAATAAAATAACCAGTTGCTAACCCCCCAATATTAAACCCTTTACTTGGAGTGGTACATACAATTAAATTATTAAATAATTTTTGATCACTAAGATTAAGAACTGAATTAAAACCTTGGACATTAGTTAATAAATCCCCACCACTTTCATCAGATATTAAAATAACATTATTTTGATAACATATATTAGCAATTTTTTGTTAACTGCTCAACTATGCATAACTTTCCCGGGGGATTTCATTGAGTTACAAAGCAAAAATGCTTTTACCATCGGATTACGCAACTGTTCATTCAAAACATTAAAATTAAATTTAAATTTATTATTTTTAATTTGTAATTCATTAAAAATAACTTCTCGATAATTAAAAGTACAAATTTTTGGTAGTGCTGAACGCACTGGACTTGTAATTACAAACTTAGTTCCCACATGACTAATTTGGCGAATAATAGCTACAATCTCCAACAATTCAGCATAACAATAATTAATCCATTCTTGTTTTAATTCCACATTTTCTCGAATTTTATATCATTTGATAATACTTCGGTAATATTCATCATCTAGTACAATATAACTAAGTGATTTAAACGGCATCGTTTAATGATTTGGCAAAAGATAAAACTCGGCATTGGAAAATCTAAATCAGTAAGTTGACAGGCAATAAAACTATCATCAATTCCGTATTTTTCTTTTAAATATTTTAAGTTTCATCGCCGGTCATTTGAATTTTTTCTATTTATTTCTTTCATTTATAAATAAACCAACCTTCCGCCTTAATTTTAATTTTTCTGTAAAATTATTACAACTTTATTGTGTCAATATAAAAAATATCTAATTTTATAAAGGCGTACTAAAAAGAAAAAAAGAGCTTTCACATCTTCTTTTGATAAATTTCAACCCACCATTCTTTAAAATTTGGGTCTTCTTAACTTATTTTTAAAAATTACTAGCCTTGCAGTCTTATCCAATTGTAACATCTTCTTCGACATAACTATATTCTTTGTCCCCCGTTCCCTTAATCGAAACTAATAAGGTTGAAGAAATTCCTAACTGCCCAATAAACATGTTGGCAATTAATAATAATAAACTAAAGGCGCCTAAACCATAGGTTTGTAAAAAATTAAAGGCATTTAAGCCTGTTGTCCCAAAAGCACTACATACCACAAATAAAATGTTTAAATAATCTAAGGTTGGGTTTTCAATACTAATTCCTAGCACTGTTCCTCCAACCAGCATTACCGAAATAATAGTTACTACTAAGGCTCGTTTAACAGTTTCATTCGGGATTTTCCGCTTGAACGCATTGACACTATTATTATTCCGCATAATGGATCAAATGGTAATTAGCACAATCGCAAAGGTAGTTGTCCTAATTCCTCCGGCGGTTGAAGAAGGCGCCGATCCAATAAACATCATAATTGACATAATTGCTCGTGACCCGGGTAATAACTTTGTACAGTCAATTGTTGAAAAACCAGCATTGCGGGTTGACATAGTATTGAATAAAATATTCATGAACCCATTTCATTTAGTTGGTGCATCCCGTAAAATTGTTTCAATATAAACGGTATTTCCAAAAGCATCCATTGTTGTCATATTTAAATTAACATATTCCACTAACCATACTAAGAATACTCCGACAATGGATACTAACGAATAAGATATGAAGTTAATTTTGGTAAACAAACTAAATTTTACTTTTTCTTTGCGTTTTCAAGCCGCAATTTTTCTTTTAATATCATAGAAGGTTGGAAAACCAATTCCTCCCATTACAAATTCAATCATAAAAATAAATTGTAAAAAGTAATTAGTATTATAAGGCATTAAGGACGAATTTCCAACAATATCAAACCCCGCGTTGTTAATTGCCGAAATCGAGTGGAAAACTCCACTTCATAAACTTGCTCAGAACCGGTGGTATGTTACATTATCAATCATAAATTTTCCAGTTGTACTTCCTGGTGAAAAGTAAAAATTAAAAAACAGCAAAATTACAGCAATTACTTCAACAATAATTAAAAAGTAAAAACTACTTTTAATTAAATCTAACGTATGGCCAAAACTATTATTTCCCCGTTCACCCTGTACTAACATTCGGTCCTTAATTGAAATTTTACGACCTAATAAAACTAAGATCATAATTTTAAAGGTTAAAACCCCAAAACCACCAAACTGAATTAAAATAATAATAATTAATTGACCAAAAAAGGTATAATCTGCGGCAGTAACCGGGATAGTTAACCCCGTGTCAGAAAAGGCACTCGAAGCAGTAAACAACCCAATTAAGAAATTTCACCGAAAATCATATTGCCCCAACGGAGTTCCACTCCCATTGGTAATGTCCCGGGCCCCATTATATACCACCCCAGGAATACATAGTAAAAACCCTGAAATTAAAACTACTAAAACATAAATTAAAAATAGTTTCCCTGCTACTTTTGAAAAGGGAATAAAATGAATTCTCCTTTTTTTAATTGGTGCAGCGATATCGTCTTCATTGCGTTGATTTAAAAGTTCTTTTCTTTTTTTAAAAATATTTTTAAAAAAAGGCTGATAAACTCTCATAGACTATACCTCTATTCAAATATAATACTTACATTATACCAATATTCTCTATAAAGTTTCAAAGATTGCTTATAATTTTAAAAATAGTATAATTAAGCGTGATAAGGAGAGTAATAGGATGGCTCGTAAAAAAAGTTTTGCAATAATTGGATTAAGTAACTTCGGAAAAGCGGTTATTGATACCTTAGTTGCTAAAAAACAACATGTCATGGTGTTTGACGCTGACCAAGCAAAAGTTAATAACATGATTGCTAGTTACGAACAAATTGATGGCGTGGCCTTAGACTCAACCATTAAAGCTAATTTAATTGAACAAGGTCTAGACCAGTACGATAATGTTATTGTAACAATGGCCACCAATATTGAAGCTAGTGTTTTAACAATTATTAGTTTACAAGACATTGGGGTTAATAACATAATTGCTAAGTCAAAAGATTCTCGCCACGCGCGAATTTTAAAAGCCTTAGGAATTACTAATATTGTCCAACCTGATCTTATTGCCGGAAACATTATTGCTGCGAAAGCAATGTTTGATGTTGCAATTGAAATGCAAACAGTTGACGAAAACTATGCTTCAGTTGTGATTAAAGTAACCGAACCATCAATTAATGGTAGCTCATTGTTAGATTTACGGTTAATTAATAACAAAGATTACAACATTGTCCATATTAAAAGAAAAGGAAAAGTTATCTTGCCCGGGGATATTGACAGTTTAAAACTTGGTGACGAATTATTATTTATTGCTAAAATTAATGCAATTAATGATTTAACAACCAAATTACAAGCTGTTGAAGAACCAACCGAAGTAGATAAATAATTATCTTAAAAAAACTAGCCACCAATAAGTTATCTTACTGGTGGCTAGTTTTTTTATAATGAACTAAAGCATCCCGGAGCATTTTAGACTTATTTTCCACAATTAATAAATGAGGTTTTTCATCATCAACCACAGTGTGGGCACCATATTTAATAATTAAACCCTTGATAATATTTTGCACACCCCCAGCGTTTTCAGCAAAATCACTCTATAAATACTTGTTTTGGATTTGCCTACTCACGCTGTGTGCTTAACTGAATTTAAAATATTATAAATGCGTTCTAAAAGATCTAATTCCTGGTCTGAAATTTCAACAGGTTAGTGTGAATCATCATTAGCAAGATTCCCTTCTTTTGCAGTTACTAAAAAATGGTTCTTTCTTTCGTAACATTTGGTCGTTTTTTTAAGGTTGCTAGTTCCATACTAATAGGTAATAGTAAAACTAAATAGTCATTTTAAAACATTAGCGCTTGGCTCTCCATTCTGGTTTAATTTTGCCCATAATTTAAAACTCCGAAAAATTATTATCAATCCTAAAATAGCCGGAATGATAAAAATAAAAGCAAAACTTTTGCTTGCACTGGCTGATATAAAACAACGCAAATAATTTATCTTTTTCTTCCACCGGTAAGTTTGGATTAATCATTGTATTATCAATAATGTAACCAATCGCAGCGGCAAAGACAGAAAAAGTGATAATTGAAAATAACGCAAAGAAAATAATTGCGCAAATTAATTTCTTATAATATGTTTCACTTCTCATTTCTTAAGTTTCGTACGGTCTTTCTATTTTTCAGTATTTTTACATATTAAATATAGCACTTTATATCCTTGATTAGAATAAAATTTTAATAAAAATTAAAAAAATTGAATCTTTTTTCAAAAGTAATTCAATTCTTCTCTTGCTGGTTTAAATTAAATTAGTTGTGATCTTTTTTCTTAGTAATTAATTCAAGAACAACTTGTTGGCCAATTTCGGGAGCCACTTGTCCCTTGGTTAGTTTCATTAACTCACCCATAAAGAATTTAATTACCCGTTCTGGACGTTCATGATATTGCCCTAACATTACTAGATTATTTTCAATCACCGGAGTAATAATTTTAATAATTTCTTGGGGATCAGTAATTTGTTTTAATCCTAATTTAGCAACTAAAACTTCTGGTTTAACATCCGTAGTTAAAATATGAGTTAACACCGTTTTTGCTTGTTTAGTGGAAATCACATTTTTAACAATTAAATCAATCATTTTACTTAAATTAGCAGGTGTTAATTTAGTTTCCTTAATAGTAATATTTTTGGCATTCAGATAAGCAGAAATATCACCAATTAAATAATTAGCAACCATCTCATAATTAGAATTGTTTTTTACACTCGCTTCAAAAAAATTCATTAAATCATAGTCCTGTAATAACACTTCAATATCGCTTTCTTTTAACTGGTATTCTTTACGATAGCGTTGACGTTTTTGATTAGGTAATTCTGGCACAGAAGATAAGATTTTATTAATTCACACCTTATCTAATTTAATTGGAAAAATATTAGGTTCCGAAAAATATTTATAATCGGTGGCATCCGTTTTTTTCCGCATTAAAACGGTTTCTTTGCTTTTTTCATCAAATCGTCGCGTTTCTTGTTCCACAACCCCACCGCTCAGAATAATTTGGGCTTGGCGTTTAATTTCAAAATTAATTGCTTTTTCAACATTATTAATTGAATTTAAGTTTTTAATTTCTACTTTGTTACCTAATTGGTTACTTCCCCAGGGGCGTAAGGAAATATTAACATCACAGCGTAAAGAACCCTCATTCATTTTGGCATCACTAACATTTAAATATAATAAAATTTCTCGTAAGGCTTCCACATATTTTTTTGCTTGATAGGCACTGCGTAAAACTGGGCGAGTTACAATCTCAATTAACCCAATTCCTGCACGGTTATAGTCTAACAATGTTTTATCAGCTAAATGCAATTGTTTAGCCGTATCTTCTTCAATATGTAAACGTTCAATTTCAATATTTAAGGGTTGATTATTTTCATATATTGTTAAAAAACCATTTTTCCCAATTGGAAAATATTGTTGGGTAATTTGAAAACCCTTGGCTAAATCCGGATAGTAATAGTTCTTGCGATCAAACTGTACAATTGGATCAATTTCTAAATTTAACGCCTGACAAGCTAATAAGGCTAAGGCAACCCCTTGTTTATTAACCGTTGGCAACGCGCCCGGATAACCCATATCCATGATATTTACCATTGTGTTGACAGGAGCATCATAACTAACTGGCCCTTTTGAAAACATTTTTGTTTTGGTTTTTAATTCCACGTGGTTTTCAATGCCAATAACAACTTCAAAATTATGCATTATTTAACACCTCCTTTCACTGCTGGCACCACAAGATTTTTTAAGTCAATAATATCTTCTAATAAATAACCCGCATTTAAAACTGCTTGGTCATTAAATGGTTTTGCATTAATATTAATCCCAATTGGCAACTCATTAATTAAAGCTAACGGAATTGTCAAAGACGGATTTCCCATAAAATTAGCTAATACTAAGACATCATCAATATAATGCTCAACATCTTCTTCTTTTAAAACTTGTTGTTTAATATCAGCAATTTTAGGGGCAACGTCACTAGCCGAAGGTAACAATAAAATATCGTACTGGCTAAAGATTTTTTCTAGTTCCGTAACTATTAACCGGCGGATTCTTTTTGCTTTCAAAAATAATAATGTTTGGTTTTTTCTAGTTAAAGCATATGAACCAATAACATATCTTCTTTTCACAACATCGCCAAAACCTTTCCCCCGCGAATTCAGCATTACTTCTTCATAAGTTTCACCTTCTTTGCGAACCCCAAAATTAATTCCATCTAAATTTGAATGACTACTTACTGCTTCGGCAAAGGAAATAATCATGTAAACTGGTAATAATGCTTTTAAGAGATCTTCGGGAAAATCAACTGCCGTTAACCTAATATTATGAGCAGTTAACTTTTGATATAGTTCTTCATAAATTGCCTTAATCGGAGCAGGTAACTGCTGATGAATTTTTTTAATATAAGCAAATTGGTAGTTCTTAATATCAGTTGTTAAGTTTTGATAATAATTTTGTTGATCACTTGGTAATGAAGTCGCATCCTTGCCATCTTGTTTTGCTAAATAATCTAAAACAATCGCACAGTCTTCAACTGTTCTAGTAAAATACCCTACCGTATCTAATGAGGGAGCATAGGGAAATAACCCAAAACGAGATAGAATTCCATAAGTTGGTTTTAAACCAACAATTCCGGTATAACTAGCTGGTTTACGAATTGAATCACCAGTATCAGAACCCAGGGCAAATGGAACAACACCAGCTGCAACTAATGCAGCAGACCCCGAAGAAGATCCCCCGGTAATTCTAGTTTTATCCCACGGGTTTAAAACTTCGCCAGTATGAGCATATAACCCATGACCTCCCATCCCTAATTCGTCAAGAGCTGTTTTTCCTAATAAAATAGCATTGTTATTAGCTAAAATTTTAACAACTTGGGCATCATAAGGTGGGATAAAATTATCTAAAATATGCGAACTAGCTGTGGTGCGGATATTTTTTGTTGCAAAATTATCTTTGGCAAAATACGGAATTGCAAAAAGATAATCATCTGGTTTAATTTCTAATGCTTCTAATTCTTTGGCAACTTTTAAAGCCTCAGTTTTTAAAATTGTTACTGTTGCATTTAAGTCGTGATAACTTTCTAGCGCTTGAAAAGCAGTTGTGATAATTTCTGTTGGTGTTATTTTCCCTTGCAATAATAATTCATGTAATTCTTTAATTGTATAATAATTCATTTTTTACTTAACCACCTTATTAATCACAATATAATCATCTTCAACTACGGGGGCATTTCTTAATAATTCTGCTTGGAGAACTTGTTCAATTTCTTCATCATCACGTAAACTTGTTACTGTAATTTCAAAAGGAAAGTGCATTGAATGAACATTTGTCGTATCAATTTTTTGCACTAAATCCATTTGTTTTAAAATAACATCAAATTCATTGCTTAACTTTTCTAATTCTTGTTCTGATAAATCAAGCATAATATTATGCGCTAACTGGCGCAACTTTTCTTTATCAATTCTTGCCATTTTAAATTTCCTTTCTGCTATGAATTTAATAATTTATTAAAATCCTCTTCACTTATTATTTTAACATTTAATTTCGCTGCTTTTGTAATTTTACTTCCTGGATCAGCTCCTGCTAACACATAAGTTGTTTTACTACTTACACTATCCGAAGTTGCCCCCCCCATGCTTTCAATCAAATCTTTGAAATATTCGCGGGGTTTTGATAAAGTACCGGTAATTACAAAACGATAATTTTCAAATTTATTAGAATTATTATTAGTACTTGGGTGGTATGTCATGTTAATTCCTAACTGCGCGAGTTTTTTTACTTCGTTAATATTTTCAGCAATTTTAAAATAATCAACAACACTAGTTGCCACAATTGGACCAACATCATTAATAGTTGCCAATTCTTCAAAAGTAGCCGTTACAATCGCTTCCATTGTTAAAAATTTATGAGTAATTAATTTTGCGGTTTTTTGCCCAACATGGCGAATCCCTAAGCCAAATAATAATTTTTCTAAGGAATTAGTTTTTGAATTATTAATTGAATTAATCATATTTTGATATGATTTCTCGCCAAAATTCTCTAACCCCACTATTTCTTGGTGGTATTTTTCTAATTCATACAAATTACTAAAACTTTTTAAATAATTTAAATTAAATAATTTTTCAATAATTTTTTCACTAACTCCTCCAATATTCATCGCATTGCGTGAGCAAAAATGTTCTAATGATCTTGTAATTTTTTTACTACATAAAGAATTTATACAGTACTGATCAACTTCACCTGCTGTGCGTTCTAATAGCGAATGACACACCGGGCAATGGGTTGCTTCTTGTCACTTCTTGGCATTTTTACTTCTTCTTTCTGGTAAATAACCTATCACCTCTGGAATAATATCGCCCGCTTTTTTAACTTTAACATTATCACCAATGCGAATATCTTTATCAATAATAAAAGAAGCATTATGTAATGTTGCGGCTTTAACAATAGTCCCGGCAATCCGCACGAGTTCTAAATGCGCATTATAAGTAATTCGTCCAGTTCTTCCAACAGTTGGAAAGATATTTAAAATCTTGGTAATAACAATTTCGGCCGGGAATTTATATGCAATTGCTCATTTGGGATTTTTAGCCGTATATCCAATTCGGTTATATAAACTTAAATCATTCACTTTAATAACAATCCCATCAATTTCATATTCTAAATCTTCACGTTTTGCCTGGTATGTTTGAACATAGTCTCATACTTCCGCAATATTTTTACAAATACGAAATTCCTTATTAATTTTAAACTTTAAAGCAGCTAAGCGTTGTAAAGCTTCACTTTGGGTTTTAATCCCATCATTAGTAGCATTAACATAATAATATAAAAAAGCACTTAAATTTCGTTTCGCAATAATACTTGAATCTAACTGGCGTAACGTTCCTGCCGCAGCATTCCGAGGGTTAGCAAATAACGGTTCTTCATTCGCTTCGCGCTCTTTATTAATTTTTTCAAAATTATTTTTTGATAAATAAACTTCTCCGCGGACAGTTAAATTTTCCTGGTCAATTTTTAACGGAATTGATCTAATTTTTTTAATATTAACAGTGACATCTTCACCCGTTGTACCATCCCCGCGGGTCGCCCCAATTTTTAATAAATGATTTTCATAAATTAGTGAAATTGACAACCCATCAATCTTTAATTCACAAGTATATTCAATCGCACTTAATCCCGTTAGTTCCTTGATTTGCTCATCAAAATGTTGTAGATCTTCCAAATTAAAAGCATTGCCCAAACTTAACATTGGGTTTTGGTGTTCATATTTATTAAATTTATCACTTACTTCTCCTGACACTCGTTGGGTCGGCGAATCAAAAGTAATTAATTCAGGATGTTCCGTTTCTAACGCCATTAATTCTTGCATAGTCCAGTCGTATTCTTGATCACTAACACTAGGATTATTTAAGACATAATATTCATAATTTCATTTGTTAATTTGTTCTTTTAAAAATTCAACTCGTTTTTGTGCTTCACTAAAATTCATAGATACCTCCTATTTTCTGGTTGCCTTTATTTTATGTTTAAAAGTCAGTTTCTTAGGGGATGGAAAAAACCGGCTTAACTTAAAATTAAACGGTTTTGTTTTAATCGTATAAACTGTTGTATTAATAGCAACCAGCAAGGCGACAATAAAAACCGTGGCGTTATTTAATAACGCTTGACTGTTGAAGATCCAAATTAAGAATCGCCCCACTAAAGGATTGAAAAAAGAAACTGTTAAAATTGATAGCATGGTAATTTGGGTTTTCGCCACAAAGTTGGGAATTCTCTCTATAAATAAAATCCAAACTAAAGCAAAACCTAAGAAGAAGAAGGAAATTGAGGTAAAAACAGTATCCGTAATTTCACGCCATCTTCCTAATTCTAACTGGACAAATAACGGTTGGGCAATTTTTTCAAGGGTCCAAAAATCCAAGTTAATCTGGTTAGTAGCTAAGACGATAACCACGGAAATAATGGTAAAAATAATTGGAATCACAAAAATAAATCCTCTTCGGCATTCATAAATTGCAAACTCAATTTCACAAATTCTTGTGTAATTTCGATACAATAAAAAAGCAATAAAGAACATTAATAATAGTAATGCTAAAAAGATAAAGATTAATAATAAGTTTTTTAATCGGGCATTATAAACAATAAAACAAACACTTGATACGGCACTAAACTTTACAAAATCTTTTAAGAAGTTTGTTCGGAATCGTAAAATACTAATTCAAGTTGTTACATAAATAGTAAATAAAATAATATAACTAGCATCTCAGTCAAAAGTTATGTAACTCGCAAAAATAAACCCAATAATTCAGGGCATATTACGACTGCGATATTCCCGGTTACTGTAAATACTAATGAGGATAAACAACACAAAAAATAAATTAGTTAACATGTTTTCGGGGTGTCAGGCATCATAACCAAAATAATAAATTAATAGTTTAGAAGCTAATAAAGTAACCAGGGACAATAAACCAATAATAATTTTATTACTATTTTTTTTCGAAAAGTTATTAAGTAAGGTAATAAAAATAGAAGCAAACAATAGCGCATCAAAAATATCTAATAAATTAGTAGTAATATCAATTGGATTTAATTTTGTCATTGCAAACCACATTGAAACATTAGTAAACCATGGTAAGGCTGATAAGGTAGAATTCGCACTTAAGGTAACCTCCGAATTTAAATTAAAAATAACCTTCCTATTATCAAAATTAAAATTATAGAAGGTTAACACAAAACTATTACTCAAGTTTTGTCCAGAAGGAGTAATAAATAAATTTTTTAAATAGTATAAAAAGATAAACATTGTAAAAACCAACACAAATAATAAGTGGTTTCAGTCTAATAAGCGATAATTAAATCAAAAACGAACAAATAATAATAAAATAACAGCATATAATATATTAATTGCTAATAAATAATAAACTAATACAATATATTTTAAATTACCAATAAACTCCAAGGGAATTAATAAAAAAGCGATTGTCGCAAAATAAAAGAAAAAACCCATAATCATACTTAAATAAATATTACGAGTTCTAATTTTTAACAAGTCAGCTAAAATTGTTCCTGTCGAAGAGAAAACTCAATAATAATATAAGAAAAATACAATTGCAATTAAAATTAGCTTTGTCATTAATTTCTCACCTTTCACTTAGATAGATTATAACAAAAAAAAGAATAATAATATTTATCATTCTTGTAAATTGGCATTAAATTATCTTTGACAAGTCTTATTTAATAATCGCAATTACATCTCCTTGACTAACTTTTCCTTTTTTAACAACTTCAATTGTTTTCCCATTCATTGAATCTGGGGTAAAAACCATTGGTGTATCTAAACTAGGAACTTTGTCTTTAATTTTATCTAAATCAACATTACATAATAAGTCTCCTTGACTAACAGTTTGATCTTGTTTAACTTTAATATCAAACCCTTCACCATTTAAAGAAACAGTGTCCATCCCAACATGTAATAACATTTCAACTCCTGACTTATGTTTAATTCCATAAGCATGACCAGTTGGGAAAACTGTCATTAGTTTACCTTCCATCGGAGCCACAAAATTTCCTTTCGCTGGTTTAATTCCTAAACCATCTCCTAACATTTTTTGTGAAAAAATTTCATCTGTTACTTCTTCAATTGCAATAACTTCACCATCAACTGGTGCGATAATTTGAATTTCTTTATTTTTATGTCCGAATAATCCCATAAAAATTCCCTCCTCTAATGTACTTTTTAATATATAACTACATTAAGTATACTACCAAATAAAAGAAAAATGCTAGACTTTTCCACTAAAAATGGCAAAATTGTACATTTTATGTTATTTTTGGAAAATTAATATTTTTTGAATTAATAATTTTGTAATTATTTTTAAATAAAATGTAATCCCTTCGTGCTGGATTGAAACCCATAATACTGCTTTACTTTTTGATGTTAAACATCTTACCGGTACAAGATTACCCCGGGAAGAAAAACAAAAAAGTAATAATTTATTTGGCCTAATCTTTGGCACAATTATTACTACTATTTCAGGAATAATCTTAGCTTCCATCGATGGCGCGGCTTTCGGTGCCCTCTGAACTAGTTTAGCATTATCAGCAACAATTACAGAAGTGTTAACTGTAATTGGAGAAGTTGGAACTGATTTTTTAATCAATGAATTATATGATGTGATTAATAATAATGTTAGTGCTAGTAATGCATTGCTAAATTTATTATTACCCTTAGATGAAAGTAAATTTGCAAAAGCAATCGAAAAAATGGTCTCTTAAAAGGTCTTTCTAAAACAAGCATTAAGAGAAAAGACAGTTATGATCAAAAATTATTACCAAAGGAAAACTTAGTTATGATTTAACAAAAATGATTAAGGATTATTTAAACCAGGATTCTAAACAAAATAATCCGATGTTTTATCATTTTACTAAACCTATTAATTTACAAAAAAATATTAACCAAAAATTAGGTTACCAAGCAAAGCAACTTAATCAATTAGATTACTTTAATTATCAACAAATTAATTTAATTAAAAAAAGTTGCTAACCTAATTACTAATCAACAATGAAAACAAGCAACTAATAATTTTAAAATTAGTCCGCATGATATTAATTATGTTAATAATATTTTAAATTCTCTTAACAGAACTTGGTCACAAATTATCACACTAGATTTTGAATCCTGATTAGCAATAACCAACGAGTTAATTCAAAAGAATGTTAATCCGCAAGATATTGCAAAAATTAGTTTACTAAGAACTTATCTAACTCAGTAAAAATTAATATCAGGTTTAACTAATAAATTTAATTTTTCAAAAATGCTATTAAATAATTCATCAGGAATTAAAAACCTGTTTAAAGAATTGAACAATGAAACTGAAAAATTAAGTTTAATAATTGATGAATTAGCATGAGAATTAAAAACTAATCAAATTAACTTATTAAATTTAATTAATAGTTTTTTAAATAAAAATAGTGATAATTTATCTTTAGCAAGTCAACAAGTCCATTCATTAGTTAAGCCCGTTAAATTTAAAAATATTCTTAATTTACAAAAAAACTACTAAATATAACTTATCTTCATTAAAATATTTTAATAATTATTAACTAATTCTTTGAAAATTAAATAAATATTATACTTGTCAAGAATATTACACTTTGCAAAGAAAAGATAAAAGACAATGGTAAAATTTCTTTCGCACAACCAAATACAAAATCTTTTAAAAAATAAACTAACTATATCCAAAACTATTTTTCAAAATTATGATATTAACAATTTTGATTATCTGCAAATGTTAACTAACTATGTTAGTGATCAACAAGCTAATAAATTTAATCCTTTGGATTTAAATTTAACAATTAATTCCCAAAATAAATTAGTTACTAAAATTAAAAATTATTTAACAACAAATAACTTTTATCAACAAAACTAGTTAAATGAAAAAAGAATGTCACAATGTGGCCAAGCTGCCTACTTAGTGTACCAGTATAATGACAATTTACAATTTAAAACTGTCAAAGTTATTAGTAGTGATCAAAATATCATTAACCACATTAGACTATGAACAAAATAACTGACCAAAGTTTCTCTGAAACTGAAACTTTAAAAATTAGTTATTTACCAATTATTATTTTTAAAAACACTTCATCTGTAACTAAAGATTGCGGATACCAAATTGAAAAAATTAAAACATTAGATTTAATTTATGAACAAATTATTTTAGGAACAATTTTAAGTAGTACCAAGTTCTTCTTAAATACTAATGATATTATTGGAAATAACCAAGAACAAGTTAATAATATGATTCATAAATTTATTAAAAATAATATCTTGGTAATGGAAAATGACCCTGATCATAATCCTGACTCAATCAGTGCTATTATGGGAACTTTTAACCCCGAACCGTTGACTAATTTATATTTAAAAACGTGGAACCATTTATTAACTAACTCTAATTTAGAATTATCCGAAGAAAAAACAATTAAAGATAATACCATCACTATTGCTAATAATGGTTTAGTAAATTTAACTAACCAAACCAAATTAACATTACGTGAGCAATCCTTAGCAGCCTTCATTAGTTTATTATTAACTTTTGATAAAGATATCCTAAAAGCAAAAACATTTGCTCTTAAAGATAACGCCGATAGTCTAAAAATCTTGGTGCAATTAAAAATTAATCCGTTTGGTTCATCACCATTATCTTAAGAACTTTATCAATGAAAAATATTAACGATAAAATAAAAAGAACCACTCGGAAAAGATTTTTATATTGACCAAATCCCATTAGACTTTGCTAACCTTGCAGAAAGTAAAAGTGATGCTGACTTATCATTAATTTATGGTTCGGACCGTAAACATAAATTATATATTTATTCTTTGAAACGACTATTTAATGATAGTGAAAAACTAACCTTAGAATTTGGTCCTAATATTGTTCAAATTAGATTTATTAACCCAGATGATGTTATTGTTACTGATGCTTATGAAATTAATGACTTTCAAATTGATTTAAAAGTAATCCCAATTAACAACCCCCAAAAACAAGCAACTAAATATAGTGAAATTGATACTAAAGTAATGGTGCTACAATTACCAAACTAGCTAATTTAACCTTGTTAAAAGATTCCAAAACAATTGATGGAAATGCAGTTTAAAATCCAAAAACCATTACCTAGTGATACTGAAATCACCGGGATTAAAATTAAAGATCCCAAAGCAATTAAATGGGGAAATATTAAATGTTGAGGAAAGATTGAAAATGAATATTGCTATCCACAATTATTCATAAAAAATTCCCAAATGTTTCCGTTATTTTCTTTACCAATTGAAACAACACCAAACATTAGAATTTTTGAATATTGATTAGGAAAAAGTTTTTTACCATGAAATTTGGCTAAAGAATACATTAAGCAAAAAGACATTTTATCTTTAGTAAGTGTCAGCAATAAACCACCAGCGCCAACTAAACAAACTTTTAAAAATTCTAGATTAGCTCTAGGAAAAATAAATCTTAAAGATACCCGTGCTGCAGAGGGAATGACTGTTCCAATACCAACTTGACCAGAAGGTAATGCTCTTAAAATTTAAGACAATAAATATGAACCAACAGCATGGTGAACTAAAACTGAAAAAAAGTTAACTGAGATTATATTCAATGATTTTCAACACCTGGTAGTTCCGAGTATGACGATGTTATTTTAGAATTTGCAGAAGGACCCATTAGTGGGAACCTCCAAGATGTTTTAAAAGATTTTTTAACTTATAAATATAATTATGATCGCAAATTTCCTAATGTATCATTTGAAGGCTACGGAAATCCTGATAATGAATCTGCTAGACTAAAACAAAAATTTGAAGGTCAAAAACCTGAAAATGTAATTGATGGATTACTTGAAGAATGAAAAATTAATAATCCCAGTTATGTGAATACTGAGGTTGTTACCAGATTTAAACAAATCATTTATATATTGTCAAATTATACATATAGTAAATTAGCAATTAATAAAGGGTATAATGATGACATCAAAATCGTGTCTTCTTATTATTTTGAATTGATTTCAAAACCTACAGAAGTTGAAAAAGGATATTAAGAATTTAAAGAGGTTATTGTTAAACTAAAATTGTCATATTTTGATTTTTCTGATCCAAATAATATTTCGGTAATTAACAATGACTTTTCTGGAAATCAAATGTTTAAATTAGATCTCAGCTATTTTAATTGGTTACCTTTAACTAATGAATTAGAGGCAAATGATATTCCATCTTTAATACCCGGAGATATTAATTTATCATCAGCAGAATAAGGAAAATACTTAACTTATGTACTATTATCTAATAATAAAATTGAAAAATTATTAAATTTATTTTCTACTAAAGATAATAACTTTCATAATAAACTACAATGACTTGAAATTATAGAAGTTATTAAACCAACAGATATTGAAATTAGTTTTTCTAAAAAAATGCAAAAATTAAATGAAATAGAACTTTTATTGGAATTTTAAATTTAATTGCTATTATAATTGGAGGAATTTCATTATCAAAAATTAATGATTCCAAAGTAAATTAATATAACTCTTATAAAAATAGAGCAGAAGAAGTTAAATGATGTTGTTCTACTATTTGAGCAGATGATGGAGGAAAATATATGCGTCTAATATGCGCATATAAAAACCCGTCAGAAAGCATGTGACATAAATGAGACGGTAATTATCCTGACGGTTATTTTGAAAATTAAAAGTTACTTATATATTATATTAATATTTTTATTTAATTACATATTTTTAAATTTTAATTATGAAATAATTATTTTCCTATAATTTTACTAGAATATTTAGAAGGGAAGGAAATATTTATGAATAAGAAAATATTTTGAATAGGTTTCATAGTCATCATTTTAACAATAATAGCTATTATTTTATCAATTATTTCATTAGTAAAAATAATACATCCAAAGTCCAAAGTTATGCAACTTATGAGCAAAGTGATCATACAATAGTCTTTTGAAATAGTAAAATATGAGAACGTGATTTTTCGGGATTTTCTTTATTCTGTGCAGATAGTAAACATTATCCAGAAGATAAAAATGAAATGGCATGTATCCTGATAATTATTTTTATTAAATAAAAAATCTAATAATTATAATCATTTTTTATTAATATCCTCTAAAATTAAAGCGTTCACATATGAGTAAAAATTAGTATTCAAGTAAGGTATCCCCATAATTAAAATAAATACGGACATTTTTATTTTAAAATTAAGGAGATGAAAAGATGACTACTATTTTTAAGCGACTATTATGGAACAAGAGGATTCTGCAAGTACTAAATAACCAAAAACTTGCAGAATATTTCTTATAAAACTACCATTGTAAATTTATTGCTATGCATTGATGGACAGAAATACTTATTATAATACAATTATATGAACTAAATAATAAGATACAATTTCTTATTGATAATTTAACCAATCTTAAGGATAACAATGAATAAAACTAAGTTAAAATTATTAACTTTAAAACTTATTTATTATTTTTTAAATATTATCATGATTGGATTTCTAAAACTAGTTAATTCATTAGTCAACCAAATTAATAAATTACAAGCAAAAATTAAAACATCTGGTAATCTCTTAGATGATGGTATAGTAAATAATTCATTTTTTTAAATTATCATTAGTTTTTAATTGTTATTTAATTTCTTTTCGTAAATAATGTAGATAACTTTACATCATTTTTTTATTTTAAATTTTTATCCTAATCATTTAAAATATTACTATTTTAAAATTAAAGTGATCACATATGAACAAAACATCTTTATTATATATTAATATTTTTTAAATAAATACGGACAAATTTATTTAAAAAATAAGGAGATGAAAATACATGTCTATAATCAAACCTAAATTATGAGAAGAAGTGAGTTTAAAAGAATATAATGATTCTTATCGCTTGACTGATCCAATCACGGAAGTACCATTAAAAATACAATAAATTATATTATAATGTTGAAGAATGATTTACAACTTTTGCTATCCAAGCTCAAGATGTCATCAATGCTTATTTAAACTTTATTTTTTATAAATTTCCTTATCATACTTTTAAAGATCAAAGAATTAAAGAAATCATTCGAAAAATAATTTATATTATGTTTGAGCATTGATGCTTCAACAGAATTCTAATTGAATTTATTTGTTACTGCTAACAATACACCTAAAAATGGTAATAATTTTGAAACTAGTTCAAATAATTTCCTAAACTTACAAGGGCTACATTCGAGCTGGATGAAAATTTATGGAGAATTAACTTCTCTTAAAAAATTATTTGAAACGTATAATGAAAACCCAAACAAAATTGATTTATCCCAAATTGATTTAGAATTTTATTATACTAAGAGTGAAACAGATGAATTAATAAGCTTAGAAAAAAACAAACGAGAAAAAAATAGCGAAGAATTAAAAAAAATTATTTTAAATAAACAATTAAAGCTATATGATGATGTCCCAATAAAATATAGCGTAAAAAAACAGAAACTATTTTCCATGGTCCAGTGACTAACTTAGTTATTAAAGGTCCTGTAATTACAACTCATGATCAAGAGATTGAAACAGCTATTTTTGATATTTTTAATAAAATTGGTCATATTAATGGGGAAATTGCCCAACAAGGACAAACAAAAAACAGAAAATGAAATTTTAGAAATTAAAAGCAAATACTTTTCAATTAATAATAACCCCTTATATTTAAAATTAAAATCAAATAGTAATATTTCAACTAAAAAACTTATATAGTTGTTAATAAAGAATACACCCGACTATTATTTCGAAATCGCTTATCCCAAAAAAGTTTATATATCTTTTATATATCTTATAAAAATGAAAACTACTATAATAATGAAATTTTTATAATGAAATTTTTATTGAAACTGATAGAAAAATCAAAAATACAATTTTAGTTAATAATAGAATTACTACTTATATTCTTGACATAGGAGAATGAGACATTTATGAATTTCAAGGAAATGGAATTCCTATATAAAATTAAAACTAATTAGTTAAATCTTAAAAATGCTTCTATATATTTATAACAATGGACTCTCTATCACATTATGTAACAATACTAACAATGAGGCAATAAAACAAACTGTTACAATCGCAAACATAATAAAATATTTATTATTTTTAAAAGCCTCCCAGACGGATTGTTTTATGCGTTTGTTGTTCAAAAGCATTATGTTGGCGTTTTTTTTCCGGGGTTGGTATTCTAACTTTCAATATAAGATTCCGAAAACAATTGCTAGCACACCAAAAATAACAACTAAACTAATGGCAACTGGTAAGGATAATGTCCCAATATTAGTTAAGAAGCCAATCATCTTTAAACCAACCTTTCGTAATGTAAGCAAAATAAAAATAACACTATTTTATTTAATAGTGTTATTTTAAATGAAAATCAATTATTTTAAAACATCTCCGGTTGCTTTTTCTACTAAATTAATAACTTCTTGACTAGTTTCACAATTTAAAACTGTTTCTACTAATTTGGCCATTTCAGTAGTATCTAATTTACTAATAATACTACGAGCACGTAAAATACTTGTTGCTGACATTGAGAAGTAATCTAGTTTCATTCCCATTAAAATTGGAATGGCTAATGGTTCGCCTGCCATTTCTCCACACATTCCTACTCATTTGCCTTCTTTATGAGCACCATCAATAATACTTTTTAAGAGGCGAAGAATTGAGGGATTATAAGGTTGGTACAAATATGAAACAAATTGACTCATGCGATCAGCAGCCATTGTATATTGAATTAAATCATTAGTCCCAATTGAGAAGAAATCAGCATGTTTAGCAAATTGATCTGCTAAGACAGCGGCAGCCGGAACTTCCATCATCATTCCAATTTCGATATCATCTGCGACTTTATGCCCTTCTTTTAATAAATTAGCTTTTTCTTCTAAGGTAATTGCTTTTGCTTTTTTAAATTCATCAATAGTTGCAATCATTGGGAACATAATTCCTAATTTTCCAAAGGCACTTGCTCTTAATAACGCTCTTAACTGGGTGCGGAAAACATCTTCACGATCTAAACATAAACGGATGGCGCGATATCCTAAGAACGGATTCATTTCTTCTGGGAATTTAAAATATGATAATTTTTTGTCTCCCCCAATATCTAATGTTCTAATAATAACCGGGCGACCTTGCATTCCTTCCAAGGCTGCTTTATAAGCAACAAATTGTTCATCTTCAGTTGGGAAGTAATCATTATCCATGTATAAAAATTCACTTCGGAATAAACCAACTCCTTCACCGCCATTGTCTAATACTCCTTGGACATCTTTTGGTGAACCAATATTTCCTTCTATAGTAAAGCATTTAAAGCCATCTTTAGAAACTGTTGGTTTATCTTTAAAGGTTAATAATTCTTGTTGTTTTTTAATGAAAGCAGCTTTTTTATCAGTTCATTCTTTAATTTCATTAGCTTCTGGTTTTAGAATAACTTCCCCGGTTGTTCCATCAATAATAATGTAATCACCATGGTGAGCTAAGGTTGTAATATTTTTTAGTCCTAACACGGCAGGAATTTCTAAACTACGACCCATAATAGCGGCATGACTAGTTCGCCCACCCATATCGCAAGCAAATCCTTTAGCATATTGCGGGTTCAATTGGGCTGTTTGTGACGGAGTTAAGTCGTTAGCAACAATAATAACTTCTTCATTAATAGTTGCTAAATCCAACACTGGCACATCTAAAATATATTTAACTAACCGATTAGTAACATCTTTAATATCACTGACTCTTTCTTTAAAATAAGGGTCATCCATTTCCGAAAACATCTCAATATATTTTTTGGCCACACTATCAATGGCATAAGCAGCATTTAATTTCTCATTATTAATTATTCCTTTGGCTTCATCTAACATTACTGGGTCTTGTAAAATTTGACCATGAGCTTCAAAAATCGCCGCTTTTTCGGCGCCTAATTTTTCTAAGGCAATTTTTTGTAATTTTTCAATATCCCCTTTTGCTTTGCTAATCGCTTGGTCCAATAATTTAATTTCATCAGCAACATTATCAATTGTTGTCTTTTCAATATTTAATCGTGGTTCTTCTAATTTAAAAACTTTTGCAATCGCAATTCCATTACTAGAACCAATTCCTTTAATTTTATTTGACATCTTTATATCTCCTTTTTCTATCTGTCCAAACTATTTTAATTATATACCAATTAAAATATTGTGATAAGATAAAACAAAAAAAATATTAGATAATTAGTTATCTAATACATTCTTCATCATCTTTAAATTTTAATGATTTATTTATTAATTCCAAATCTTCTTCAAAAATTTTCATTTTTTCATTAATAAAATCACTATTTTCTTCACAGAATTGCTGAATTAATTTATTAATTTCTTCCATAACTTGGAGGAGATCTTACGCAATATTTTTATTAACTACTTGCGGGTTAAAATTTTCAAGATAGTGATTAGCGACTATTCCAAAGCGTGTTGTTAGATTAGCTAAAAGTAAATTTCTTTTTTCAAAACAAATTGCTGCATAATCAACAAATAAAGTTAAGAAAGACGAAAAGTTATTTGCTAAATTAGTTTTTAAATAATTTTTTAATGTTGTAAAACTAGTATTAAAAAAATCTTTATACTTTACAACTAAGCGATTGTCACTAAGCTGTTTATTATTAGCCAATGCTTTTGCAAAATCAAGGAACTTTGTTTTAAGTGGACCCTGAATTAAGTTTAATCTTGTTCCAATAACTGGTAAGATTTTAATTTTAATTAAATTTTTAATCTCTTCTAATTTAAAAATATCTAGAAAACTATTTTCACTTAATGATTCCTTAAATTGTTGTTCATATTCCTTTTGACCAATCAATTGTTGATTAGTTTCAAATGTGAATAAGAATAGCAACAAATCAGATTCTGTGAATTTAAAAATGTCTTCCTTAAAATTTAAAAAACAATTATTTACATAATAATCAAAACAAAAATTTAAAAAGTAAAGTAAAAAATCATCAAGTTTTTCTCGATTTCTAATAAAATGGCCTTGAAAAAAAATCATTATATTTTGCTTTGAATTGTCTTGCGTTGTCGTTGGTTTTAAACAACCAAAAATATGTCCTGGTATATGGTTTTTCCCTTTCTTTAGTTATTAAAAATAAAAAAATCTAAAAAATATTAAATTATTTTTTAGGTACTTTTCGCACTCATTATTTAATTAAAAGAATGTTTTTCAATAATACTATTAGTAATTGCAGCTAAATAAGTGTTGCATCCAATTACTGTAACAATCCCAATGGTAAACCCCGATACCACCCCACCGTTGAACCCATTAAACAAATATTGGGTAGTTTTAATAAGCTACTCTCAACATTATTACTATTATAGTATTTTTTTTAACTGATCAGTTATTACCAGTAATAGCGGCTTGGTTAACATATAAGTCTTCACTAACTAAAATTCGTAAATCTGAGGGAACAAAATCTCATGGTACAATATAAATTAAATTAATGATTGTGCTTTTTTGAATTAATTCAGGAATGTTAGTTTTGGTAATTTTCAAAATTTAATTGTTGGCGTTACGAATTACTTTGGTAAAACTAATAATTCCACTAATAATTAAGATTATACTAATTAAAATAAAATTGAGTCTACCAAAAAATATGGTGAAAGAACAGGGTTAGTAAAATAAACAATTAAATTACCAATAATAATTGCTCAAAAAATTAGTTTAAAAGGACCACAGAATGCTTTTAAAAATTCTCATCCTCATTGCATTTTATTGTTTGTTAAAATATTTTCCCCAAATTCAATTTTACGTTTCTGATATTCTTTTTTTATTAACCCAAAACTAGCTAATTCTAGTTTATTTAATAAGTTTGTTTGGTCTAATTTAGCGTATTCAATTAACTTTGTTTTATTTTCACTAAAAAACTTTTCTTTTAAATAATGATGATTTGGCAATTACAACATTACAAACAGTTTTCCCAAACCATAAAATTAAGCCAATTATGGCCCGTGAAATTCTGCTTGACGAGGGTAATATTCATTGCATTACCAAAAGCAACCAACAAGTAATAAATAAAAAGTTATCTTAAATATTAAGATAACTTTTTATTTTATAATTCAATTAAAACTTTGATTCCAGGACCCATTGTTGTTGTGACAGCAATGTTTTTAATATATGTTCCTTTAACAGCTGATGGTTTTGCTTTACGAATTGTATCAAAGATAACATCATAATTAGCTTTTAAGTCTTCTGCTTTAAATGATGCTTTTCCTAAGATTGCATGAATATTACCATTTTTATCAACACGATATTCAACTTTTCCTTTTTTAACTTCTTCAACGGCTTTTTTCACATCCGGAGTTATTGTTCCAGTTTTCGGGTTTGGCATTAAACCTTTTGGTCCTAGTAATTTCCCAATTTTTCCTAATTCTGCCATAATATCAGGAGTTGCAATAATAACATCAAATCCAAATCAATTTTCTTTTTGGATTTTTTCAATCATATCTTTTCCTCCAACAAAATCAGCTCCCGCTTCTTTTGCCTCAGTTTCTTTTGTATTTGTTAACACTAAGATTTTTTGAGTTTTTCCGGTTCCTTTTGGTAAAACAACAGCTCCTCTAATTTGTTGGTCAGCATGACGAGGATCAACATTTAAGTTAAAAGCAACTTCAACTGTTGAATCAAATTTTGTGGTTGTTGTTGTTTTTGCCAATTCAATTGCTTCTGAAATGGGATAAAATTTATTTTTATCAACTAATTTGACAACTTTATTATATTTTTTTCCAAATTTAGCCATTAGTTTTTACCTTTACCTTCCTTCGAAGATTCCATTCCTTCAATAACAATTCCCATATTCTTTGCAGTTCCGGCAATAATTCGCATTGCTGCTTCAACATCATTAGCATTTAAATCTGGTAATTTATATTCGGCAATTTTACGAACTTGATCAACACTAATTGTCGCCACTTTTTGTTCTTTTGCTTTTGGTGAACCTTTTTGAATATTAGCTGCTTTTTTTAATAAAATAGCAGCGGGAGTTGTTTTTAATTCAAATTTAAATGACTTGTCATCAAAAGCAGTAATAACAACTGGGACAATATCTCCCATACGGTCTTTGGTTGCTTCATTAAATTGTGTAGTAAATTGGGGCATATTAATCCCTAATGATGCTAACTCTGGCCCTGGTTTTGCTTGTCCAGCTGGAAATTCTAATTTAGCAATTCTAGTAATTTTTGCCACGAGCAATTCCTCCTTATATATATATTAATTCTCGCTGTGGTCCAAACGAAATAATCTTATTTCTACCACATTTAAGCACATTTTATTCAGTAATTTTACTTATCTAAAATAAGTGCCTATATAAATATAGCATAAATTATTTAAAAAACAATACAATTCTAGTTGCGATCTTAACTTTTAAAAAAATAGCTAAATAATTAGCTATTTTAAATAAATTATCTTAAAAAACTAGATACTTGTTTCATTATATAAAATGGTAAACGCCCCACCTTGTAATGTTCATGAAATTGGTAAATTTAACAATACATGTTTGGGGTTAGCAATGTCATCAACTGTAAGAGAGCAGAATCACCGTGATAATCTTCTTGCACAAATATTTACTATAACCATCTTCATAAGCTAATATATGCACTAAATCTTTTATATTGTAACCATAACTATTCCCATTACTCATTCATAAACTATAAAAAGTTGCATCTAATGGTAAGTAGAATTTAATTCTGCCGTCAGCTCCATATGTTCCCTGTTCAATGATATAAGTAACATCCAAATTTGAATGCGGATTAACAGTAACCGGTTGACTAGGTGCTGTTACTTTTTCTGTTGTAGTTGTTGTATGATTATATTTACCTGATAAATCTACTTCCACATCTGCAGCAATGATGATCAAAATAATGCAAGACTAAAAGATCCACTAATTTTAAACCCAATTTCAATAAAATATGAAATTGTATTTGTTACAGATTTTGAATATGACTGGGTTTTAAATGTTTATGATAAATCAGAAGTATTAGAAAAACTACTGCTAAAAGTTTTAACAACATTTGAATTAATTGCATAAAAATTATAAGCTGAAACAATTCCTGCTTTGTTAGCAATAAAACAATTTGCCAAATCGGTTGTCGCATCAGATAATGATTCGATTGCATAAACATCAGGATTATTCCGTAAATATTTTTCATTGATATCTTGCATTAAGTTTTCTAAAGTAGTTGGTGGCACGGTTTCATTATTTTTAAAATCAAAAAATTTATTAGTTTCTAACATTGAAGCCGAACAAGATGAACCAATTTATAATAGCACTTGTAAATATCAATAATAATTTTCCTTTCTATTATTATTTAACCTTATACTCAACATTAATTTTTTTACCTTGTGAAACTCATGAAATTGGTAAGTTTAAAGAAATTTTTTGAAGGTTATCAAGATTATCAACAGTAATTACTGAATCACCTTGGTAATTATTTAACAGATACTTACCATGACCAATAGATTTAAAATATCCAACCAATCATCTAAGATTAAAAGGGATTGAATATTGCTGACCATCAGGATTTTCTCATGTTGATGTTCAAATCAAAGTATCAGAGGAAACAAAAAATCTTATCCACCCATCACTTTGATAAGTTCCCTCTTCAATAATGTAAGTAACCACCACTGTTTTATACGCTGGTAAGGTAAATTCTTGCTCTGGAACCTCAACTGTTTCGGTTTCTGTTGTTCGTATTAGTAAAGCCTCCTGAAATATCTAATTCTGCACTAATTTTTCCTTCAAATAAAATGAAATCAACTTTTTCAGTAATTTTAGTTTTAGTAGCACCATTAATACTTCATGAAGCAGTATTAGCTATTGTTTTTGAATATAATTGTTATTTTTTAATCATTACTTGTATTGTTAGTATATGTGTCATTAAATGTTTCAATAACATTTGAATTTAATGCTTTTGTGTAGTAAGCTTCAGCACAGCCTGTTGTATTTAGCAAAAGCGAAGCAATGTAGTCAGCACTAGTTGAATTGTTATGAATGAAGTGTTCTCCCAGATAATAATCCATCGCAAGATTGTCAACATCTGTGGTTAAATTTTCAATACTACTTGGAGGGAGAACATCGTTAGCACTTGAACCCAAAATTGAAAAACAAGGTGTCGTTGATAAAATCCCAACATTAAAAATTGAAATTAACTTTTTCATATTTCATGTCCTTTCTATTAAATTATTTTATTATGTCTAAGCGAGTAAAATATTCTAGTATATCCTATCCATAATAAATTATATTAATTTTATTGATCTTTATTTAAAAAGATTTACTTTTTTTTTTTTTTTGTTAAGATAAACGTAAGGAATAGCATGAATTATAAAAATATATAAATAATTGACAAGAAGGACAGGCTTAATGAAAAAAGTAACTTTAATTTTGATGATCCTAACCTTAATTTTTATGGTTCTTGGTTTAATTTTAATAAGTAGCCAAAAAATAGTTTTCTTAGGAAACGAGGTTAATGGCTTTGAATTTTTAAAATTTACAACTCCTCGTCAAATTTTAAATAGTTCAAAATTACCTTTATTAAAAAATGAAATTATTTTTACGGTTATTTTAACCCCGATTGTGGGAGGAGTAAGCATCCTTATCTTTATTTGGTCTTTATTAAAAAATAAAAAGCAAAATAATTAGTAAGATTAACGAAGAAAAGAAAAAATGTGAATTTTAAGTTAATTAAAATTCACATTTTTTAAATTATTAAATATTACTATTATAAAACGCTAAAATGTCCTGATAAACTTCACCTTTATCTTTTTCATTTAAGATTTCATGGCGTATTTCATTATATAATTTAATATTTGCTTGATAACCATATTTTAAATAATTTTTATGAGTTTTAATAACCATCTTACCAAATTTTCCAACAGGATTCATTTTATCCGATAAAAATAAAATTGGTAACTGCTTTGGAGTTTTTTGAATATTATCCTTGTTTTCAATATACATTAACCCACTAAATAAATCTTTATAGCCACTTGCCGTAAACACTGGGAAAGTTAACGGATCTTTTAAAAATAATTGTTGTACATTTTTATCACTTGATATTCATTCTGCTCCGGGATTACCCTCTTTTTTATTTTTTATTTAATGGAGCATAAGAATGCTTATGAATAAACTTGTCTAATACTTTTGGCCCATATTTTTTTTGATGACGAGCAGCAACTTTGCGTGCAAATTTTAAAGTTGAAGTGTCATATGAGCAGTACCAAAAAAGACGACCGCTTTTAACGTATCACCCGTGTTCAATTGCATAATGCCGAGCTAAAAAAACCCATACTATGTCCAAACATCACAATTGGTAAACGTGGATAATTCTCTTGAATATATTTATTTACTTCATATAAATCATCCACTAAAATTTGCCATCCATTTTCATCGGCAAAATAACCAAAATCTTCTTTATTTTTAACAGTTTTCCCATGGCCACGATGATTATTAGCAATTACTAGATAACCATTTTTATTTAAAAAATTAGCAAAATCTTGGTAACGCAAGCAAAGCATGTTCACATGCTCATGTACTAATTGTAAAATTCCTTTTGGCTTTTCGACATTTAGTCATTCATACATATGTAAATCTTTACCATCTCGTAGTTTTAATTCAAATTCTTTTACTTTTTCCATAGTTAATATTACTCCCCATAAATCATTGCTACCTTTATAAATATAGTATAAAAAACGTTTAATTAAATAAACGTTTTTGGTTATTAAAGTTAACTTTTAGCAACCCGAATATATGCAACTTTTGAGAACTGAGCGACTAAACAGTAGTCTGCAATTACCGCGATGGCAATTGGAATATAGATTACTGGTGGCGGCATAATACTAAAGACATTGTTGAAGGCATAAGGAATTAAGAATCCTAAACAAATCACAATTGTTGTTGTCATATTAACAGGTCATGTTGCATATGATTGGAAGAATGGAATTTTTTTAGTACAAAACATTTGCATAACAACAGTTTGTGTAATTATCCTCCAATAAATCATCCTGATTGGAACATTGCCACATGATGAGCAGCATTGGCTGAAGTTGGATCAGCATTATATGCTGCTAAGACACCAAAGCCATAACCAAAGATGGCAAAACTAATTACATCAAAGGCACTAATTAATTGGACCATTAACTAGGTCAAATCGTAAAAATCCTTTGGTTTTCCAACGCTGTGGGGTTAATAAGAAATCGGGGTCAACACGATCAAACGCAATCGCAAATTGTGAGAAATCATAAATTAAGTTTTGTAATAACATTTGCACATGCATCATTGGTTCAAAAGGAATTTAAGCAGCAATAATACACCACCTATATTTTAACATAAAATATTTTATTGAACTATTTTATCTTTTTTAAAGTGCCTTGTTAAGATATGTTATAATTTAGTCAAAAATAAGAAGATCATCAAATGAAAAAACTTTCGCCATTAAAACAATTATCAGTTCTTTTATTATTCGTAAGATTTTGATTGCTTTCTCCTTTTACTTTATTATTTTTTATAATAAGCAATATTACCACGCTAATTATTATTACTTGTTTTGCTATTTTTTGAATTGTTAAATTTTTAAAAAGAACTACTAAAATTTCTAAAAATTTACAAACTTACGAATGGTATAAAAATAAAAATAATCTTTCGGAATTGCAGCCACTCTTATTATTATGGCAAGGAATCAATGTGGTTTTAAATACTAACTTTAATTTAAATAATAGTATTTTATTAATCGCCTACTCATTAATAATTGCTAATTTAATTAGCTTTGGCCTAATTATTTTTGGTGTTTTTACTTGCTTAGTTTTTTGGTTTAAATTTACAGTTAAATATATTTTTAACCGGGTTAAGCATCTTACTAAATTGGGAGTTAAGAACCTCATTAAGTTTTTATATTTTAATTTTCGACTAATTAAAACTAAAATATATTATCCTTGGTTAAAAAGTATGTTTGTAATTTTTCTAAAATTCGGGTAATTATTAGTTATGTTATTAATTTTAAAAAATCTTTATATTTAAAAAAAATTAAAACAATTTTTGAGGTTAAAAATAATGTTGTCTTTCTAAATTTATAAGATTAAATTTAAAAAGGAGTGTCATAATGGAAATTGATAAAAAAATCAATTATTATTTTGGTAGTATAATTTTTATTGCAGTATTAGACGCTGCGTTAACAATTTCAATTTTTACAAAAGCAATAATTTTGTTAAGTCATAGCCAATGAATCCCACCTGTTATTCAAATAATTCCGTTGATCTTTTTTTGGGACTTTGTTATATTTTGAAATAAGTTTTCTTTGAAAATACTATCAAGAAAAAAAGAAGCATCCTCGCAGTTCTTTTAAGAATACTAAAGCGTTATTAGCAATTCAAACTAAAAATCCGCAGAGATTTAAAATAAAAATAATTTTTAATTATATTGTTTGTGGTTTTGTTGTTTTAAAGGGTTTTATTGGTATTATTCCGTTATACTTAATGATTAAAGGCCAGCAAGCTTATCAAAAATCACTGCAAAAAATATTAATAATAAGAAAATGTAGAAGTCCCTACATTTTTTTCAATAATAAAATAGGTTAACTCTATTTTATTTGGCACTTTCTCCACACAATAATAAAATTACCCCAATAAAACTAACAAATAAAAAAGTAAAAATAACTAAACAGATTGCGGACTCATTTAAATTCTTAATTTTCTTTTTAGCCGTCATTGTCATCTGAATACACCAAATCATTGGTATAATTGCAAAAGCTAAAAAGACAGTGTTAATAACCATAAAGATATAACCTGCTTGACGAAGTCCTTTTTTATTAGATAAATTATTATGTATTGAAGAAGGAGCATGTTTTGCGGTTGCTGCGTGCTGTGCCATTAGCATTCTCCTCTTCTTTTAATTGAATGGTAATAATTTAATACTAAAAAATTATATCAAGAGAAGCCACGAACCTGGCGACAAACTTTTTTCTAATTTATTAAAATACTAATTAGTAACAATTATATCAAGGGGAATATCATGAGGTTCACAAGGTAATTTTTCAATAAATTGAAAATGATAACCTAAACCGATCTTAGTTCCGCTAAACTCTTTTAAATAACCATCATAAAAACCTTTTCCATATCCTAAACGATAATGGTCAAGATCATAGGATAATAAGGGAATAATCATTACATCAATAGTTTGGGGAGGATAGATTGGCAAATTAATATCCGGTTCATATAGTTTATACTTTGCATTGTATGTTAAATCAGTTTGTAAATTATTAATTTGGTGAAATTGTAAAGCAGTTCTGACTGTTCTTGGCAAAACAACAGTATATTTATGTTTTAATAAATAGTTAATAATTTTTAACGTATCAACTTCTTTATTAATTGAATAATAAATCCCAATGGTTTTTGCCAATTTTAAAGTGGGTAACTTTAATAGTTTTTTCCGAATGATCCGGTTACTTTTTTGATAGTACTTCTTATCTAGGGCCTGACAATAAAATAATTTTTCGTGTCGAATTTCATCTTTTGATTTCACCATTGATTAACCAACACTACCTTCCATATCCATTTTAATTAATTGGTTTAATTCAATCGCATACTCCATTGGAATTTCTTTGGTAAACGGTTCTAAAAAACCCATTACAATCATTTCTAATGCTTGCTGCTCACTTAAACCCCGACTCATTAAATAAAATAACTGTTCTTCAGAAACTTTGCTGACAGTTGCTTCATGTTCAATCTGTGATTCATTGTTAAAAACTTTATTTTGGGGAATTGTATCGGAATGCGACTTGCCATCTAAAATTAAGGTGTCACATTCAACACGAGCTTTTGAATATTGGGCATTGGGACCAATTTGGACTAGTCCCCGGTAATTTGCTGAACCACCATTAAAGGTCATTGATTTTGAAATAATTTTAGAAGAAGTATTTTTTCCTAAGTGAATCATTTTTGCTCCGGCATCTTGAATAACACCTTCTTTGGCAACCGCAATTGAGATACATTGTCCCTTTGCATTTCGGCCTTTTAAAATACAACTAGGATATTTCATATTGATTTTTGAACCAATATTTCCATCAATTCATTCCATTTGACCATTTTCTTCAACAATTGCTCTTTTAGTTACTAGATTCAAAACATTATCACTTCAATTTTGAATTGTAGTATAACGCATTTTGGCGTTTTTCCCAACAAAAATTTCAACTACTGCCGCATGCAATGAGTTTTCCGAATAAATTGGAGCAGTACATCCTTCAATATAATGTAGTTCTGCATCATCATCAACAATTATTAAAGTTCGTTCAAATTGTCCACTATTTTGATAATTAATCCGGAAATATGCTTGGAGCGGTTTATCTAATTTAACACCCTTGGGAACATAAATGAATGAACCTCCTGACCATACTGCCGCATTTAGAGCCGCATATTTATTATCACTATTCGGAACTAAAGTACCAAAATATTTTTTAAATAATTCTGGTTGTTCTTTTAACGCAGCATCACAGTCTAAAAAAATAACTCCCTTTTCGGCAACTTCTTTTAACATACTGCCATAAACTGGTTCACTATCATATTGGGCTTTGACTCCTGCTAAAAATTCTTTTTCAGCTTCTGGGATTCCCAAGCGGTCAAAAGTATTTTTAATTTTTTCGGGAACATCATCCCAAGTTTTAGCAATTTTATCAGTTGATTTTGAATAATAAATATATTCATCAAAATTAATAAAAGATAAATCAGGGCCCCATTTGGGATTATTAATTTTTATAAAATTATGGTATGACTTTAAACGATATTCTAACATTCATGTTGGTTCATTTTTATAACTTGAAATTTTTCGAATTACTTCTTCATTAATTCCCTGGTCAGTATGGAAATAAGAAATATCACCATCACTAAAACCATATTTATATGTCGAAAGCTCTTTAATTTCTTTTTCTTGTTTTAACTTCGACATTTAATCCACCACCTTTATTTCTGTGTTTTTTCATGTTCTTGTAATAACTTTAAAAAACCGTTGATCCCAATACTAGCACATTTGATTCTGTTTGGTTGTTTTGGAACATTAATGAAAGCAATTAATTCATTTAACATTGTTTCATCATATTTTCTTTCAAATAACATATTTAAATAATTATCAATAATTTTGATCGCCATTGCAACTGGTTTATCAATAATTTCAACCGCCATAATATCTGTTACGGCGGTTGAAATCGCGCACCCAATTCCATCAAATTTTGCACTTGTAATTTTATTATTTGCAATTTCCAGTTCAAGGTGTATATCATCAATGCAAGAATCCGAAGCTTGATGGATATAAAGACTAGTTGGATTTTTTAAAAGACCTTTTTGGGTAGGGTTTGCATAGTGTTCCATAATTATTTGCCGTAAAAATATCGGATCTTTATTTTCCATTCTCGTTTACACCAACCTTCCTAAAAAATCTTGTTCATTAACTAATGCTAGAACTAACTTATCAATTTCCTCTTTATTATTATATATTGAAAAACTAACTCGCACTGTACTGCTTTCCCCAATAACTTGATTAATTAATTTTGAACAATGTTCTCCGCTCCGCACGGTAATATGATTAATGGTTCCTAAGTGGGTTGCAACATCTTGGGCAAATTTATTTTTAACATTAAATACTAATAAACCTGTTTCCGCATCAGGATTATAAATAATTATCTTATCTTTTAATTTTAAATTAAATTGTTCAACGGCATATTGTTTTAATTGCTGTTCATAAGCAATGATATTATCTAAACCAATTTTGTTAATAAAATCGATTGCTTTCTCAAACCCAAAAATACCAGCAATATTCTGGGTCCCCCCTTCAAAACAAAACGGAACTTCTTTTAAAAGATATGATAACTCATCACTGCTAATGCGGGCATTCATATCTCCGCCAACCATCAAGGGCGGTAATGCTTTTAAATGGTCAATTTTACCTCATAAAACTCCAACCCCGGTTGGTCCAAACATCTTATGCGCTGAAAAACAAATAAAATCAACATCCCATTTTTGGACATCTGTTTTAGTATGTAAAATTCCTTGGGCACAATCAACTACTATTATAATATTAGGATTTAAAGTTCGAACTTTTTGCCTTACGGCAACAACATCAATTTCATAACCTAAAATATTAGAAATATTAGCAAAGGCAATCACCTTTGTTTTCTCATTAATCATTTTGCTTAGGGCTGTCAAATCAGGAGTATGATTTTTTAACGGGATAAATTTAACAGTTGCTACTTTATTTTTTGCAAGACGATATCATGGTAAAATGTTAGACCCATGTTCTTGATAAGTAATCAGTATTTCATCTCCCGGCTGGATAGTATCTTCAAGTCCAAAAGCAATTTGATTTAATGCAAATGTTGTTCCGGATGTAAAAACAATTTCGTTACTATCCTTTGCATTAATAAATTTCTGCACTTTCTTGCGGACCTGGTTGAATTTTTGGTATGTTTGGAACGCTAAGTCACTATCAGTGTTATGGGGATTAGTTCCATATTTACTATAATATTCAACAACACCATCAATTACAACCTGTGGTTTTAAAGTGGTTGCCGCAGAATCAAAGTAAATCTCATCGGGATTATTTGCAAAAAAAGGAAACAACTTTTTAATATTCTTTTCATCAACCATAATGTTACTCTCCAATTTCGCGATCAATTTCGTTAATAATTTCAGTTTGAATTTTTTCATCATCAATTGCTTCAATTACATGTTTAAAATATCCCATACAAATTAATTTGCGCGCTTGGTTAACTGTTAGACCACGAGCTTGCAAATAAAATACTTGTTCAGGGTCTAGCATCCCTAATGCATTAGCATGACTAGCTTTAATATCATTTTCATCAATTAGTAAAATCGGATCTGAAATTGCCCGCGAAGTTTTATCAAAAACTAATAAGCGCAATTCTTGATGAGATTCTGATTTAACCATAGTTTTTTCAATGTGACTAGTACACTTAACTGTTTGTAATGATGCATCTTTAGCAATTGAATAAGTTTTGATTTCACTAAACGTTTGGGGTGCTTGATGATGCGCATAAATAATTTCATTTTTTTTGCTTGTCACTAGTTGATAAACTTGCTAAATAATAAATTACTTTACTTCTTTTTTTTAATAAATTAAAAGTAATATTTTCGTTGATGTTACTATCAACAATATTTAAATGATATAAATTTAAAGTACTATTCGCCAAAACATTATATTCTAAATTAACATCCTGGTGGTTATCTTTCTTTTTATAAATGTTAACAATATTAATATTACTATTATTAGCAATATTAAATTTAAGGTTGACAGTATTATTGAGATGAAGAAAAACTAATAAGGTTAAGTTTTTAATATTATTAGCAATATTAAATTCAAAATTTTCCCCATCACTAGAATTCTCAATCTTTACTGTTTGATGCTGCGAATTATCAATAATATTAATCTGATTATTAACAACCGTATTATTTAATAAAACACTCATTATTTTGCATTTTTAGCGGCACAACCAACCGCTGCGTTTATTTGTTTTTGATCTTTATTTTTAACATCATTAATCTTTAATTCGCGCATTAATCATTCATAACCCTCCTGGTTAATTTTTTCAACTAATTGATAATCACCACTTTTAACAATTTTTCCCTTAATAATTACATGAGCATGCGTTGGTTTTACCAAGTTGAAAAAACGATCATAATGAGAAACAATTAAGGCCACAAAATCTTTCCCAATTCTTTTATTTAGCTCCCCACTAACAACATTTAAAGCATCCACATCTAATCCAGAATCAATTTCATCAATTAAAACAAAACTAGGATTTAAAACATTTAATTGTAAAATCTCGTTTTTCTTTTTTTCTCCCCCAGAAAAACCACTATTTAAATATCTTTGAATCATTGATTCTTCAATTTTTAAATTTTTAGTATTTTCATTAATTGTTTTATATAAATCTGCTAATTTAATTGGGGTTTTGCGATGAGCATTAATAATTGTTTTTAAAAAATCTAAGTTTAAAACACCAGGGATTTCAACTGGTGATTGCATGGCAAAAAAGATGCCTAATTTACTTCTTTCATCAACTGTTTTGTTCAAAATAGATTCACCATCAAATAAAATGTCACCTTGTTCAACCTTATAATTGGGATGACCCATAATAGTTGATAATAAAGTTGATTTTCCATTACCATTTGGTCCCATTAAAGCATGAATTTCGTTTTGCTTAATAACTAAGTCCAAACCTTTTAAAATCATATCACCATCAGCTGAAACATGTAAATTTTTAATTTCAATTTGCTGCATTTTCCCACCTCATTTTCCTATAATTATCAGGCTTTTTTTATTAAAAATATCTCAATTTTTTTATAATAAAGTCTACTTTTATTGTACAATAAAAGTAGACTTTGTATAAAAATTAAATGTAATTCTTTACATTTTAATAAGAAAAAGTTCAGCCAAGTTAATAACTACTCAAGAAAGGATGAAATATTAATGAAGAAACTTTTGTCATTACTAGCTAGTTTCGTAATTACTGGGGTCCCAGTTGGAACGTTAGCAGCATGTAGTAATAAAGACAATACAAAGGATCAACATAAAAACAGTGCGGGGAATAGTGTTTGAGCATGGTTACCCGGAATTGGGGGAGGAAAAAGTGTTACTTCCGCTGATGTTTGAAATGAACTAAAAGATCCGTTTACCAATACTGGGGGAAATAAATGAAGTAATGACCCTAATGAATGGGATGGAATAACTAGAATTAAAATGGCCGTACAATTAATGCAAATTCTAAGTGTTTCAATCTTAGCTAATAGTAGTAAATTAGTTGATAGTGCGCAGAGTGAAAAAATGCCCGATGTTGCTGATTACCAAGATTTACAAGTAATTTTAAGTCAACAATGAAAATTATTAGTTTCTAACAGCAATCAACAAGTTGAAAATAAAAAACAATCATTTAAAAACGACTACCAAAAAAAATGAGAAGACGAGTATCATAAATGGTTAGATAAAAACTATCCTGATATTACTGGTGCTTCTGGTTCAAAGAAATATGAAATTGAAGAAAACAATTATAAAGCAGCAATTATGGCAACCGGGGCTGATAACGGCACAAGTGCTACCACAATGTTAACTAACGTATTATTAAACAATAATATGCGTAGTTACCAATCAAGTAGTAACCAAATATTAACTAATTATTTATATGATTTTTATGATTTTACTGTAGTCAAAAAAAAATCGGCTGATGATTGAAATAAAGATAATATTAATGCGCGTCGTGATTTAGCATTGGCATTCCAATGAAATTATCAAACCAATGCCTGAATTTTTACTTACCCAAATTTTGATATTTCAGCAACCCTAAAAAAAATTGCCACCGATTTGAAAACAAAATCTCCCGCGCAATATCTTCAAGAACATCCAATGGTAGACGCCCCTGTTTTTGACGGAACAACTAATGATAAGTTAGGTTCTTTAATGTTAAACTCAAACATTTACCAAGCTGGAGAATTATCATTATTCCAAAAATATTCTTTAGAACGTTGATTTACTAATCAAAAACCATTAGCAATTTCTCAAGTTACTTATGCCTTTAAAGACGCGGCCAATGCATTTAAAGATGGAATTACTAGTGATGATTTTGATAAAGGTGTTTTAGCAAACATTACTACCGATCTTGGCAAATTATCTGGAAGTTCTCCCAAAGATTGAGAAACTTTCTATCGTAATAATAATGGAACTGCTGCTAGTTCAAAAAGTTTATTAACACTAAATAATAGTGATGATACTTTTAAATCAAATGTTGTGAAAGCGAATATTTACAGAAATGTTGGTAATACTAAATATGATACTATTCCAGCAGATGCTGATGCCGCAATTAAAACATTAAGTCGTAATTCTAGTGATAGTTCATCCCATATGAGCCAAGTTTGAAAAATTGGTAAAGTTAGTGATGGTTCGCAACTAAAAGATGATTCAGTAATTGCGTTTATTGATACTGATGGATTGCATATTGTTCACATTGATGGTGGTCAGTACTTAGATCCGGCAAAAACAGATAATTACAATAACTATAGTAATAGCTGACAATTTGACTCATTAAGTTATGCCCACAATACTTTTGAAGCAGCTAGTCATAACAAAACTGATGATGTTAGTGTTAATAGTAAAATGAACAAACAATTTCAAAATGCTAAATATTTACAATATTTAGTTAACCAAAGTAACGCTAATACCATTACTGGTAGTCGCACAACATTTAACATCTTAGATGAAGTTAAAAAATACGCCAAATTAGATTCTTCAACTGATGGGACAACAAGTAATTTATGATGATTCTGAATCTTTGATTTCTTTAATAACGTTGAAAAAAACATTGTTAAGATTGCTACCCCTGATGATTGGTACAAACGTTTCTTAACTTTTAAAACGCAATCAGGCAGTGAAGCAGATACCACATGGTTTACAAACGTTATTAATTCTGCGGCAAGTAATTTAACAGGATCAGCAATTGGAACCTTTATTTCAAAAGTTCAAACTGAAAATACTACAATTCAAGGATATGCAGTTGGTTGACCAGATTTAACATTTGATGTCAGTGCTATTTTAACTAACATTACAACAACAAATGGTAAATTCTGAACAATTGCTGAATACTAAAAAGGAGGACAAAGATAAATGAAACGATTATTAAGTATCTTAGGAACAATTTCAATTTTAGCTTCAACCTCTTCAGCAGTTGTTGCTTGTAAAAATGATAAATTTGAACGTTTTGATACCCCAGCGATTGCCGATGAAATTAAAAATTGAATTATTGCCGAAATTAATGGTAATGCTGACTATGTTCAATATTCTTTCAACCAAATTTTTAACAGTGCTGACTTAAAAACATTAGCAATTCGTTTATTAGATTGTAATATTTCAAAATTCTATTACTCAGCAGAAGAAGCAACCCGTGCACGTTATACCGGGGTTACAATTGATACTTCTCAACCAGATAACATCATTGCCCGCCAAATTGTTAACTTTGTTAAACAAGTTGCTCTTGATAAACTATATACCGAATATTTAGCAGGTATTAGTAATAACTCACCATTAGAATATAAAATGGCTAGTCAAGGGTATACTCCTGATTACCAAACTGATAATTGATTTGTTTTAGGGGTTAAATCATACTTCTACGACAAAGCTGGTAGTGGTCAGCGTGATTTCTCACTTGCTGATTATGCTAAATCACGAGCTGAGTTAGAAAAAAATTCTGGTTATAAATTTAAGATTGATCAAAAATTATACCAGTCTAGTTATGATGATTTTAATAAATTGAGTGAAGATGCTAAAAAAGTAGCTTTAAAAGTGCGTTTTAATGACTATTATAACCATATTGAAATTCCCAGTGTTGTTGACCAAATTTTAGCAACTACCTATTTACACCAAAATCAAATTCGTAAATACGGATCCGGAAATGATTCGCATTTATACATTAATAAAAATGGAGCCCTATTCAATAATATCCAATCATGAGAAGATAATCCTTCTTCACGCACAACATGAAAATCATACATTAAAATGGTGTGAGAAGTTAAAATGTCAAAAACTGAATTAGAAAAAAAATTCCCTTATTCAACAATTAAAACTATTAATGACGCAGCAAATGGTACTGACAAAAAAACGATTATTGATTTATTACAAAAAGATTTTGCAGTTAATCCCACCGTTCCTAATACTACTAACCAAATTAAAGACGGTATTGACCCCATCTTTAATATTCCTGGTTTTAAGGGATTTGTTGGTTTCAAGAAAAGTGATAATTCAATTTTTACAACTATTAATAATGCTGACTTATATAAAAATAATTTAGGAAATGTGTTAACCGCTGGAATTATGCGGGCTAATAACGGGCCAACTAACCAAGTTTCAACTTATGAATTTGTTGATGCCAATAAACGTAATGCTTCATTAGTCTTTGTGTTACCAATTTATACGATTGATTTAATGAATAATATGACTTTAAATTATCAAGATAAACCAATTACTGATGCCAATAAATTAGAAATGAAATTTTACGGATCAGGGGGTCAACCAACCGACTTAAATGCTAATTGGTTAGTCCAAGGATTATCAGTTAAATGATTATATAATAGTGATGGTTACCTAGGTTCATATGATAACACAGGAACCCCATTATATAAACCCGATGGTTCTCCAACAAGTGTTAATAATTATAAAGGAAATATTCTAAAGTGAATTGAATATACCATGGCCCAAAATACTGATTTACAAAAATCAGGGAAAACAAGATTATATTCATTAGCCTTTAATAATGATCCTAAAAACATATATTCTCAAGCTTTATATGATGCGATTGGAACATACATTATTAGTCGTGATTAATAAAGCAAAAAGTCATCCGAAAAGATGGCTTTTTGCTTTTTTTGTTATAATATAAATATGGAGTTAAACAAGGAGGTACATAAAAATGTTAAAAAAAGATTGTTTGTTCTGTCAAATTATTAACGGGGAGGTTCCTAGTAGTAAAGTTTATGAAAATGAATATGTTTACGCATTTTTAGACATTTTTCCAAATAGCGACGGACATACCTTGGTAATTCCCAAATTACATTCGGATTACTTTAGCGACACCGAAGATTTGTATTTAGCAGAAGTCGCCAAAGCTTCAAAATTAATTGCTAATCGCATTTATGACACTTTAAAGCCAAAAGGAATTAACTATATTATTAATGAAAAAGAAGAGGCTTTTCAACAAGTTTTCCATTATCATATGCATGTGATTCCCAAATATCATCGTCAGGAAGGATATAATTTTAATATTAATCCCAATGATGATTTAACTAGTTTAGATGAAATTAAAAATAAAATTGCCATCAAATAAAAAAACAATTCAGGGGAAAAATTGTTTTTTTATTTTTCATTAACTATTATTTTATTATTATACAAGTAGTTTAGTTTATATTTTTTAATACCAGTTCTTAAATTTTCTAACTCTAATTTTAATTGTTTTCACATTAAAAAACTACCTAAAAAATTATGAAGATAATATAATTTAATATTGTTATTAATAAGGTTAAATTGTTTTAAAATCTTAATATTCAAATTATCACAAACTGCTTGGGGAGAACGTTTTTGTTGATAATGTTTTAAAGATAAGTAACAATATTCATCAATCAAAGTTATAATACTATTATTTAAAGATTCTTCTTGTTTGTTAATAACAGTTAAATAACGATCAACAAGGTTATTTTTAATTTTGGTGGGTTTTATTTTTTTTTAGGGAATACAATTCAATTTTTAAGGACATTAAAGAATTAATATGATTATAAGCGGATTCAATTTCAATAACTTGATTAATTTCTGTTATTATTTGATAAAATAAATTGTTATCTGGATGTATCATTAGTTCTTATTTGCTCCATTCTTATTAGGTTTAAAATTAGATAATTGATAAAAACTTAAAATTAAAAATTATTTATTAAAAAAATAAACAACTTAATAATTTAGATTACACAAATGCACCTCAATAGAAATATAAAATATTTCATATTGACTTACTGGCGTGTATTTTTATAATACTTAATATATTTATAATTTTTCATGGGTAAACATTAGTGGATATTCTTAATAGTTAATAATAGTTTTTTTCTATTTATTAATATTATAATAAGGTAATAATTTATTCTCTTCTCCACATAATATTTTACTAAAATTATAAATTCTTACAATTATCCAAACACAAATTAAATTATCAATTACAAACAAAAAAAATGTTAAAAATAAAAAGTATTATTATAAATAATACTTTTAGGCATGGTTTTTTAAGAATTCATATACTTTGTTATAGTCTGGTTCTTTACCGACGGGGTTAACAACCTCAATGTATTGAACAATATTATCTTTATCTAATATTAATACTGCACGGGGTAAAATTTGTGTTGCGTTAAAGACTAACCCTGTTTTATTCCCAAAATCACGATAATTATAATCTGAAACTAAACAGTGATCTTTATCACGGAATGATTCACAACTTCTTTCTTGGGCAAAAGGTAAGTCGCGGGAAATGGTAATTAATCATGCTTGGGGATAATCTTTGATATCCTTATTAAATTTTACTGTTTGAGTATAACAAACACTCGTATCAATACTTGGAATAACAGAAATTACTTTGTAATCACTTTTTACATCGTTAATATTAAAATCTGTCATATCACCATTTGTTGCTTTGAATTCTAATTTGTCACCAACTTTAATAATATCTTGTTTAATGTGGTCAAACACATTACCTTCTAATTTAAATGCTCCCATTGGCTATTCCTCCTCTATATTATCATTTACTAAGTGCGCCCCATCACCATTAATGATTAAACTATTTTCCTTAACAGTGAACTCGGCTTCAATAATATTTTGTTCAAAATAATTATCATCTGCATATACCGGCGATAATTTTAACACGCGTTGGTTAGCTGAACCAATTAATCTTCTTTTTTTATCTAGCTTATTAATTAAAAATGGTCCATCAATTAAAATATCCACAAATTCCAAAATCACCGGGTATTTTTTTTGTAAAACTTCATAGACATAACCAGAAAAAATAATTACTGTTAAATTATGGGCTTTACACAATTGCACTAACTCTAATAAGGCGCGGGGTTGAATAAATGGTTCACCACCAAGAATTGTAATTCCTTCAATATTAAATCTAATTTTAGCATCGAGAATTGCTTTAAACAATTCCTTAACTTCCATTACATTTTTATTGACCAAGGGAATCATTTCTTGATTGCTACACCCCTTACAATTAAGAATACATCCTTGCATTCATAAAGCAAATCTGTTGCCAGGACCTTCAATGGTAGTGAATGAAACAAAGCGATTAAAATTAATAAGATTTTTAGACATTAATTTTTAATTGTGTAGTTGATTACTGATCCTTGTGGTTCAGCAATAATCGTTTGGTTTACTCGAAAATTCGCTTGGTTAGTAAAAATAAATTCACTTAAGCCATCAACAATATGTTTTTCAATACTGTTTAATAAATCCCGACCACCCTTTTTATCATCAGCATCATTCATAATAATGGTTAAGATTTTTTCTAATTCTACAAATTCTAAATTAACTTTATATTTTTCTTTAACAGCTAATTGAATTGGTTTTAATTTATGAGCAATTAATTTTGCTTTGAAAGCAGTGTCTTTAATAAAGTTAAATGGAACAATGTTATTCCCAATTCTTCCTAATAATTCTGGACGTTTTAATTCGGTGCGAAAATGATCAGAAACCTTTTGAATAAATTCTTTTTGAATCTGATCAAATGGTTGGTAGTCATCAACTTCACTAGCCCCAATATTAGAAGTAAAAATTATAAATGAATCAGAAAAACTAACAGTTTGACCTTTATTATCCGTTAACCGCCCATCTTCTAAAATTTGTAAAAATTTATCTAAAATACGGGGGTGGGCTTTTTCAATCTCATCAAATAAAAGAACACTAAATGGTTTTTCCTTAATGGCATTTGTTAATTGCCCCCCCTCTTCATAACCAACATAACCTGGTGGGGCCCCAATTAATTTTTGGTCACTTGCTTCCTGGTTATATTCTGACATGTCAAAGCGAATACAATTTTTTTCATCTCCAAAGAGAAATTTTGCTAAAGCTTTTGCTAATTCTGTTTTCCCAACTCCTGTTGGCCCGACAAAGAATAAAGTTCCCTTTGGTTTAGTTCGTTTCGATGAATACTGCACACCCGATAAACCGGTAAATGCTTTATAAACAACTTTTTTAACTTTTTCAATGGCATGCTCCTGACCAATAACTCTTTTTCGTAGTTCATCTTCAATTGTTGCTAATTTTTGATAGTTCATTTCTTCTCATGGTGAAACTTTATCCCCATATTGATAAGAATTTAATAACTTTTCAAATGGCAACCGTTCATTGATATTATTTGAGTATTTAATCAGTTGGTAAACTTCTTTCAGAGTTCACCCTTCCATTGTATCGTAAATATCTTGTAATTTTAAGATATCTTGGTTTAAATCTTCACTAATTTTAAAGAAATTTTTATTAGTTAAAATAAACTTTTCACGTTCTTCGCGATTTGGTTTTGTTAATGTAATGGTACTTACATCCGGATTATGAAGATAAAACGATGTTGGTAGTTTTCCAATACTATTTGTAATAAAAATCAACGAAGTATCAAAATCAATAATTTCTGACTGTTCAAACTTCTTATCTTTAAAAGCTTTACTTAGGGAAATTAAATTAACCCGTTCATCTTCACTTAAACTTTGTTCATTAGAGAATAAATAATCCGAGCTGTCAGCAATAAAAGCAACTTTTTTAGGGTTATTCCCTAGCATATTTTTCCGCACAATTGCAAAAAATTCCGCTAAAGAAGTAAAATGTCCTGTTTGATGATTTGTTTGTTCATTTTGGTTATTAATTAATTCTTTGCCAAACTCATATGCTTCGCCTTCTTGCGAATGGTCCTTTTTCTCATCTTCAACTAATGTTAGACTTTTTACATTTCCCCCAGTTAACCCATCAATGCGATCCCAAGTAAAAATATCATGAAAGCCTTTTTCTTTTAGCAATGTTTTAATCCGTTCTTTTAAACTAACATAGCCATTATTATTTTCATAAATGTCATTGATACTTCCTTCAACAATAATACAACGTTTGATTCCAATTTGGTTTTTTAATTTATCTAAGTTATTTTTAACACTCATATTGTTCCCCTTTCATATGCTTGTTACTAATGATCACTATTAATTATAAATGTTTTTAACAAAGAATACTATTAAATCTGATTTAGTTTTCTTATTATTATAATCTTTGCAAAAATAAAAAATAAACTCTTTTAAGCAGAGTTTATTTCATTTTTTAATTCCTAGTTAGCACTTTTTTGTTACACTAACTTTGGCCGTTCCCACAGAGGCGTTATGTCCGGTTAATGTTAAATTTATAACACAACTGTTTTCCCATTTGTTAAATCAACATAAGGAAGATCTGATCAGACTGAATGGTGAAAATAGGTATTTCCGGTTTTAACTGTTTCAAAATTAGTTATTGCATAACTAACATCATAACTTGTTAGGATTGCATCAAGATTTTGCACAGCTTTTAAAACAAGACTATCTAAACTTGTTAGAATATATGATTCAAAGATATATTCAAAATTACCTCCACTTTTAATTGCCGAAATTCCAACGGGGTTATCGCTAATTTTATTAACTGAACTAATATTAACCGCTTGTTTAAGCCTAATTATTTTAATATTAAATTGAAAACTACCTTTAATAATTTTTGAATTAGGTTTTGCCTGTACTATCGCGGTAATATCCTTAGCAGTTTGATAATCACCAGTTTTGGCATTATTGGTTAAAATAAAATCATTAACTTTAAAACCTGTTCTTTTTGCTTTTGGGAGTTGGATGCGAATAAAACCTCAAATCTCAGCTTTGAATGTTAAATTTTTATCAATAATATTTAATTCATCTTGTGTTACACTCGCAGGATTTTTAACCTGAATTTTTGGGTTAAAAAGTTAACACAGAAATGTTAATTCTCCCCGCAATCGTAATAATTTGAATTGTTAAAGTTGTTTTTCCCGTAATAATTTTAGATTGTGCTTGGGAATTAATGGTAATGGTAATTGGTTGAGCTTGTTCATACTTCCCTGCTTTTGCATTATTAATAATATTAAAATTAGATTTTGTTATTTTATTACCATCTTTAAGATTATTATTAATTTGGGTTGTAACATATTCTAATTAATATGTCATTAAAATTAATGGCATTTAATTCATCTAATGTAACATTTTTTTCATCATTAACTGTAATTGCTAATGGATTGATCATCTTTGATATTTTAATTTCACTAAGATTAGTTTTGATATTATTATTTGGTTGGGCGCTTTTGTTATGACAAGCAACAACAGAACTTGCACTGGTTGCTGTTAAACTAATCGCACCCAAGTACTTAAAAGTTTTTTCATTACTTAATTTCATTCTTTCTTTGGTAAGTAAATTTAGTTAATGAATTTTAATAATTTTTATATTATATTCTGTCCCTTATTTTTAATTTTAATATATTATTTTCCTGAAGATAGCAAAATTGCAAATTAAAAACTATCTTTGATAGATAGTTTCCAAGAAGTTATTAAAGATTATTATAAGCAATTTCACCTTCGGAAATTGTCATCTTAACATTTAAATCATTATCTACCACAACAAGGTCCGCCAATTTATTTGGCTGAATTGACCCTGTTTGGTTGTAAATTCCTAATTGTTTTGCCACATTAATACTTGTCATTTTAATTAAATCAATTAATGAACATTTAGTAAAATGATACATATTGCGAACGTTAAAATCATAAGTCGCCGCCGCACCGGCTAACGTTCCATTTAATAAGGTAACCGTTTGGCCTTTTTTAATAACATCCAAATCACCTAATTTGTATGGGCCATCAGCTAATCCTTTTGCAATCATGGCATCTGTAATAATACATAAATGATCAGGTCCCTTAATTTTATAAGCTTCCCGGATGGTATCAGGATGGTTATGAATTCCATCCGTAATTAGTTCACACAAAATTTCATCATAGAATAGTCCCGCGTTAACCATTCCTGGTTTGCGATGCTCATAACGGCTCATTCCATTATGAAGATGGGTGAAATGATTAGCTCCCCGCCCAACTTCGGTTGTTACTTGTTCAAAACTAGCAGCGGAATGTCCCATTGAAGGAATAATTTTATTTTTAAGAAGGAAGGTTGTGAATGATCCATCTTGTAATTCGGGGGCATAAGTAACTACCCGAATGTTATTTTTGGAAGCATCAATAAATTGTTGCATTACTTTAATATCTGGTTTAATTAATAGTGTTTCTTCATGTGCTCCTTTAAATTCGTGTGAAATAAAAGGACCTTCCAAGTGGGCACCAATTTGCAATGCTTTTGCCCCTTTATTATGCTTAGTCATATATTCACCGTAGACTGCCATTAATTTAGTTACTTTTTCCACAGAACCGGTAACTGTTCCTTGGCAAAACTTTGTTACTCCTTCTTGCGTAATTTTTTTGGCAAACTCATCAAATCCAGCAATTGTGCCTTCTTCAAAATCATGGCCATAACCACCATGGACATGACATTCAATAAATCCGGGCATAACAATTAATCCGTGCAAGTCATGACCATCTTGGTTAGTTTCCCCTTTATTGACTGATTTAATTAAATTACCTTCAACTTCAATTCACCCTTTTTCAATAATTTCATTAATTAATACTATTTTTGCGTTTTTTAAAATCATGTTTTAACTCCTTCTTTCTCTAATTAATTACTTTTGCTAAATACTCTGGCTTAATTTCCACAACCCGATAAGTAATAATTCCGTCAACATCTTTAATATTACAGAAATGTTCATAACCCATTGAATTGAATTTTGAATTATCAGCAAGGATATATTTATATTTAGCCTTTGCTAAAATAATTGCTTCGAGGTATGATTCTCCCTCATTGTTATTATAGACATTACCATTATAATCAATATTTGTAACTGAAACAAATGTTTTATAGAATGGTTCAATTTCTAATGCTTTCTCAACAAAAGAACCAATAAAGAAGACCCCCGAAGGTTCTCGATATTTGTCACCAACTAGAATTGGTTTAATAATATAAGAATTTTTTAAAAGAATTTGGTAAACAAATCAAGAATTAGTTATCACTTTAACTTCAGTTTTAATTTGTTTAGCAAATTCCTCACAGGTTGTTCCGGCCCCCACCAAATAAAAAACATCACCTTGGTTAATTAATTTCTGAGCTAGTTTAGCTTTGAGATTTAAATTTAATCGATTTAAATGTTTAATTGTACTATTATCCGATTTTTCATTAGTTTTAACCCCACCATAAGATAGACTAACTAAACCTTCATTCTGCAATCCTTTTAAATCTCGGCGGACAGTAACATATGCGATTTTTAATGATTCAACATACTCATTAATTTCCGCCATATTGTGGGATGGTTTTGCTTGTAAAAAATCTAATAACATATTTTTTCTTTCTAGCTTATGCATTTTTTTACCTCTATCCTCTCCCAAACTACTTCCATCATTTTAATTATATATCAAGAAAAAATAGAAAACCAATAAATTAAAGTGATTATAAGGTTATAAAAAATAGCGTTATGATTAACACTATTTCTTATTTTTAATTGTGTTATTATTAACATTCATTTTTGCTTTATTCATTAGGCGGTCCGGATTTAAATATGTCTTTTTCTGTTCTTTAGATAAGGAAACATCATACATTGATAGATCATTAATAAATGGTTGCTCATCAGTATCATGGGCATGTCCTTCATATCCTTCAAATTTATAAGTAAATCGCCCGTCTAAATAAACTTTAAAAATTGCTTCTTCACCAGTTACTTTTTTAGAATACACAATAACAACACTATCCTCGTTTTCCTTTACCAACCGAATGTCATTATTATTCACAATAAAACCGCGTTTTTGAATTGATTGTAAAATTGAACTAATAGCGTGTTTACGGGCTGATTCGTCTAACTGTTTAGTAATAATTTTATTTTGTAAGGCTAATGCTTTTTTATTAAGTTCTTGGAAACTTTCCAGATCTAACTTACTAAATTGTTCTAAATCGGCTACTAGCTCCGCTTGCACAAACTTGTCACGACTAACTTGTTCTTTAAAACTAGTAAGATATTGGTTTTTAACAAATTCAGTTGTTGTTCGGTAATTATTAATTTCTTCTTTAACAATTTCAGCAATTTCAGTTGGACTTAAATTAACTAACTTATTTTTGTTTTCTTTAAAAAAAGTTAGAATAATTGCTTGTGATTGCTTATCATCAAACATTGTTAATAACTCTTGTTCTAATTTGTCATGGTTTAAATTAAGACGATTTTTTAAATTAAGAACTCGTTGTTTAGTTTCATCTTCAATAACTTTTATTTTTAATAATTCCATTTCTTGTTGGATTTCTGCTAGCCGTAATTTTTTTTGTTCTAAATAAAAATTTATTTGTTTAGCTTGTTCTAGTTCAACATGATCTTGTTTTGAAAAACTTTTAACTAATTCATTATTTTCAATATCCGCAATAATTAAATCTAACTCTTTTAAATATTTTTCAGTTTGTTGACAATTAAGGCCACTTGAATCAATTGCTTTTAATTGTTGCAATAAAATTGTTAAATTTTCACGAACAAAGTTAATATTGATTTCTAACTGCTCAATTTTCTTTTGATAATTATACATTACCTGTTCAACACTCATACTCATTATGTAAACACCTCTTCAATTCCTTCTAATATTTTTTTGATTTGTTCACGGTTCTTATTAGCATTCTGTTCATTACGATATTCTTCACAATAAACATATAATTTTAATTCATTATATCAATCTTTTAATTTTTTGTATTTACTTTTTTCAAAATTAGGTTTTAAAAGAAAGATTTTTTCATTTAAATATTTAACATCAGAATCATCGGCGACTAATATTTCATCGACATATCCTTCTAGTTTATTCAGCACATATACACTAGCTTTACCAAATTCACATAAGTTCATATAATCATTAAACTTAACTTCTGAATTAAATACTTCCCCATGTTTAAGCTGGCAAAACTTTAATTCTAAAACTGATAAGGAATGGAGTAATTGAATAATTAGTTCCGATAAATTTTGAAAACTAGTTAAACGGGCTTTAATTAAATTGATTTTTTCCCAAAGTGCTTTTCAATTTCGTTGTAATACATTTGTTTCTGATTGGTATTCCATTTGTTGACGAAATATTTCATAATCTTTCGCATAAGAATATAAATTAGTTAAAAAGACTGTGTTTTTAGTATTAACATCAAAATCATCATCCCGACCAATAATTTCTCTAGCAATATTTTGGTTAATTACCCTAATAAATTTGGTCACAATATTAAATAAATTTTGGTTCCAAATCTTTTCAACAATACTGGGAGTAGCAATCTTAGTTAATTCATATAATTCTCCCATTGTGGTGTTACCCTCATCATATAATTCTTGCAAAGTATTTAAAATATCTTTTTTGGAAAGAATTTCACCATTATATAAAACACTGTAACTTCGAACAATTGATTTTTGTTCATGGGCTAATTGTTTAATATCTGCCACTAAGGTATTGTGAATAGTATTTTTATAGTTAGGTTTTAAAACTAAATAATCACAAATTTCTTCTCAGCGTAAATATAAATAGTTTTTATTATTAAAATGTTCGGTTGCTTGGTTTTCCATAAAAGTTTGGAAAGCACGGTCATTATTATTAATTAAATCTAATAAATAAAAATGGATAAATAAATCTTCTTCTTTTTTACTACTAATTAGTTCGCGTAATTGACCTTGGTATTTTATTAATTTTTGATTTAAATATTGCATTATTTCTTTTAAAATATTTTTACTATAATTATCCTTATATTTATTCGCCACTAAAATTTTCTTACCTAAACTAATAATTTCGGTTTCTTGAATAGAATATGCTTCTGTTTCTAATTTGTTATTAATAAATAAAGTAATAAAATTATGATCAAAGGTTACAAGATCTTTACTAATTCGGAAAAAAGGTAACTCTGTGCGTAAATCTGCTAAAGTAGTATCTTGGCTAGCATTCACAAAAATTACTAACTCTAAATTATTATTTTGATAATACTTTTTATTGATAACTGCATTTTCATTTACATAGGCACTGTTAACAATTAAAATCCGCGGGTTAGCTAATGTTGTGGTAATATAGCGGGGATCTTGTAAATAATCACTTTCAAATAAATTAATATTTAAACGGGAAAGATTTAAATTAAAATGTTCTTTTAAGTCCTTGGTCATTTTATTTAAAAAGTAATCAACAACTGTTCCTTTAATAGCATCATTATTATCCAAAATATTTTGTAAATTATTATCATTCTCGACTTTTAACTTAATATCTTTGAATGTTGTCAATGCTAAATTAATTTGAACTGGTTCATAAATTGGATTAAATAAATTAGTAATTTTGTCAGAAGTCATTTCAATTTTTGTATTATTAGTTTTAATAAAACTAAAAGTGGTATCTTTATTAAACTGGTTAGTTTTTAATTCATTTTTTTTATATTCATTTAAATAATTAAAAAGATCATTCCCCGTCAGATCAGCAGCGCTCGGGGCATTAATAACCAAATCATCCTCAGTAATTTTATCCGTTAAGTTAGTAGTACTATTATTAACTAATAACATATTGGTAAACTGATCAAAAACAAAATCAATTAATGATTCGCGGTTGTTATGCTTACTTAATAAAGTTCCGCGTTCAAGAGCAGCAAGTGCTTTCCGTGAAATAGCAAAAACACCTAGGGTGTAATCAATTCATTCATTATTATAACTAGTACTAACGTATTGAAGAGAACTATTAGTATCAATGGAAATAATATTTTCTCGCTCAATTAAATCCTTTAAACAATCAGCATAAATCATTAAATCATTAATTTTTAACTCTGTTCTCAAAACTTCTGCTAAAGTTTTCTTTTTATTTGGGTAAGTGGCAATCGTATTTAAAATTAGATACTGAAAGAATGACGGTTTCTTAGGAGTTTGATAACCAACGATAGTTTTTAATTTAAGTCATTTTTTATATAAGTTAATCGTTCCTAATTTCATATAAATCACCCTTTCTGTTAATCTAAGATGTCACTAGCGGTAAAAACTGTTCCGTATTCATCAATGATTTTAATAATTTCATAATATGCTTTTACCATTTTTGTAATTTCAGGATTAGCAATGGTTGGAATTTCCACTTCAATATGAGCAAAAAAGTTAATGGCACCAATAATTACTAACATATTTTTTGCCCGAGAAAAAGCAACATTTAACCGTTCATATTTTTTAATAAATTCCTTATTTGCCTTTTCTTGATTTTTGGGATTACGGACAGTATTAACAATCACAATTTCGGTTTCGCGTCCTTGGTAGTCATCAACTGTTGAAACTTCAACAATAATACTTTTAAATTTTAAATTACTAATTGCGCGGCGTAATTTTTTAACATGCAACCCATAAAAACTAATAACAGCAACTTTTGGTTTTTTGGTTAACTTTATTTCTTGATTATTATATCCTTTTTCAATTAATAATAAAGTTTTAACGGTTAGTTCAATTTCTAGTCAATTAAATAAACTAGTGCTTCCTGATTCACCTTGTTCGTAAACTATGTTGGTATTATCAGCATCTTTTGTTGAATCAATTCAATAAACTGCTTTGTGGGGTTCAAAAATAGTTAACCCATTTTTATTGCTTACTTTAATATAATGTCGTTTTAAATTATTTTGATTTTCGGGATCTCCTAATTGTAATTGGTTTTCATAAAAAACATTTACGACCCGCATGATGTCCTCATGACTACGATATTGTTTTGTTAAAATTCCTTTCACAGAATCATCACACTTAGCCACTAATTTTTTAAACATTGAATTAGTTAATAATTCATTAAAATCATGATAACTATAATGTTCTTGATAAACAGTATTAATTTTAGCAATATCTTCTTCGCGGTAAGGCATAATGGGTGGTAACTGACGATAATCACCAACTAAGACAACTGCTTTCCCATAGACTAAAGGCATAAAAACTTCCATCGGGGTTAATTTACTTACTTCATCAATAATTACAACATCAAAAGCAAACTTTTTAATATCAATATCACTAATATTATAATCTTGTAAAACTTTATTTTTACTTTGGGCGTAAGATTGGTTAGCTGTCGCTGTCATTGCAACCACATTAACATTATTTTGCAAAAATTGGTTAGCATATAAAAGGGTGTCTCGTTCCATAAAAGAAGTAAACTTATTGCTACTAATATTTTCTTGATCTAAAAATTTGCCAATTCGATAATTATTATCTAAAAAATTAATTAAATTATTTACAAAATTATTTTTTTGATTTTTTTCATTAACAATATTTTTAATATTAAGATCAATCTCATTAATTGCTTGGTCAATGTCATTAATAGTTGCTGCAATATCTTTAATAGTTAAATGCATGTTAAAAATATTGTTAATACCTTGTACTAGATTTTCAATTTCTATTTTTAGACCTACCAATTTTTGATCTAATACTTTAACTTCATCTGCTAAATAAGAAATCTCTTGATCATATTGGGCAATTACGTTATTATTATTTGATTCTTGTAAATTATTCAAACGGTTTTCATAAATTACTTTTAACATTTCTAAATCATTTCGAAAGGCGTTAATTGCATGTTCATACTGTGTGATGTCAACTTCTTGTTTGTAATCAATTGCTTTTAAATCATTCAATTCTTGGTATACTGTAGTAAACTTCCCTAACCAATCATCGTCACGATTTTCTTTGCTAATATTTTTTAACTCAAAAAGTTCTTGTTCTTTAATCGAAATTAATTTAGTATTACTATTTAAAGTTTGAATAATTTTTTGGTATGCTTCCTGAATTGAAAATAAAGAATCAAATTCCATCCCTAGTTTCTCCTGCATAATTGCACTAAAATGTTTTTTAAATAATTCACCAACGTCCGAATTTGGATTAATAACTCCTGATCAGTTATAGTCATTTAACATCGAAAAAATATTATTTATATTATTTATTTCAATAATAAGTTTCTTATTTTTGTTTTTTGCAATTAATTCATTATTAATTCCGTCATCTCTTAATTTCGTTAATTCAGTCAACTTAGTTTTTAATTTTTTTGCTTCGGCAATTTCCTGTGCCAACATTTTGGCATTTGTTTTTAATTTTTGTAATTCTAACTTTTGGTTTTCATAATCATAATTAAGCGCATTTCATTTTGTTAGATACTTCTGTAATAAATGATTATAAATAAAACGATAGTGATTAAAAATTAATTTATCCGGATTAAAATCAGTAAATTTATTTTTCTTACGAACTTCTTCCCCAGTTAAACGGAGCGGAGCAATTTGGGGAGTTTTAGTTAACCGCATTAAAACATTATCAATGGCAGTATGATTCTGTGAAGATACTAAAATTTTTTTTCCTAACATCGCATATTGATAAACTAATTCAGCAATAAATTCGGTTTTCCCAGTTCCGGGAGGGCCTTGTAATAAAAAGATATCTTGTGAATTTAGGGTTTTGACAATTGCTAATTTTTGTTCCTCGTTTAAATTATTACAAGCAAAAGTTAGATCATCAATTGTTAATAAATGATTTTGATTTTTAATTTTAACATCTTCAATATTAAAAATATAATTAATTAAATAAGGATTAGCCACATCATTTTTACTAATCTTTTCTAAAATTACTGAACTACGACGAATTAACGTTGAGTCACCCTTTCCAACATATGTTAGATAACCATACTGGGGAAATTGGTTATTAATTTCTTGAAGAGATAATTCTTCTTCGTTTTGTAATTCATAATATGTATTAATTGGTTGATAATCTTTTAAATGAGTTTTTAATAGCTGAGAAATTTCCTGTTTCTCACCATTTGGTTTCTCAATATTATTTTCATTAAGATAAATATTTCATAATTTTTCTAAAATAAGTGCTAAAGTTAAATTATCATTAATATGTTGAGTTGTATTAATATTAAAACCTAAATCAATAATATCATTTGAATCTTGGGCAAAACTATCATAATAACTAAATTCCATTAAAGTTAATGGGTTATCTTTTTTATATGAACGGTTTAAATTAAGCGGAGCAACACTTAAATTTTGTAGTGATTTTAAACAACGATATTTTTCTTGATCATCCACAAACAAGGTTAAATTTGCAATAATAATTTCTTCATAATTATTTGGGTTTAATTTAATATTATTTTTTGCAAAAATATTTTTCGGAACATATCAAAAATTATTAGTACTAAATTTTATATCATGGTATTTTTCAAAATTAGAAACTGTTTTCGGAATCTTAACATATTCCATTAATTTACTATCAATATATAAACAAGAATTACTTCGTTTATATTCTAAATCTTGGGTTTGAAATTGCAAGTATTGTAACCATTCAGTTTTTTCTTCTTGAAAGGTTGAAATTAAGAATTTCATATTAGCCATTACATTTGAATCAAGAATTGTGCGAGTTTTTGCTTCGGTAAGATTAAAATTATCGGCAATTTCTAAGAGAACTCCTTCCCCAGGAGTTTCAAAGTCTTGTTTAGTTTTTTCCATGGCAGTTAAAAAAATATTTTTTACATTAATAACCCCAATTTCCGGGTTAATATCTCCTAAAATTGTTAACGATAAATTAGGATCTAATAAATCATCAACAAAAGTAATTGATTTAAAACGAACTAGAATATCAAATAGTTCTTTCTCAATGCCTTTTTTATCTTTTTTAATTTTAGCTTTATCATTAATTAAACAAATAAAAAAATCAGCAATACAAATATGCGTTTTAAAAAAATTATATAGTTCATTAACAGTATTAATATTTTTTAAATGTAAGTTTTTAACATCCTCATCGTTAAACTTACTTTTACTAGTGGTAAGAAAATATCAATTTAATAAAAGATTTTTCCCGTTAAATCTCTTACCTTTAATTAAAAACTCATTGTCTGCCATACTTCACCTACTTTATGCTACCCACTAACTAATTCATACTCTTTTAATTATACTAAATTATTAAAATATCGCAAAAAATAGAATAAATAAATAAAAAGTACACAAAGTGTACTTTTTTCATAAGCATCTATCTTTTTGAGTATTGTGGTGCTCTTCTAGCTCCCCGTAGACCATATTTTTTACGTTCTTTAATACGAGCATCGCGAGTTAGCATCCCAGCATGCCTTAAAAGGATTTTATAATCTTGCGAAGCTTCAACTAGCGCTCTTGCGATTCCTAGTCTTGTCGCCCCCGCTTGTCCGGTAAAACCACCACCAGAAACTTTAACATTAATATCAAAGTCAGATTTTACTCCTGTAATTTCTAAAGGTTGTTCTAAGTCTTGTACCAAAGTAGCATATGGAAAGAATTCCAAAGCTGGTTTTCCATTCACAATTACATTACCTTTACCAGGAGTTAAAACAACCTGCGCGATTGATGATTTTCGACGCCCAGTCCCACGATATATAACTTCTTGTTTTTTTGCCATATTCGACTCCTTTATTTAGTAGTTAATTCTAACTTAATTGGTTGTTGTGCTTGATGTGGATGGTCATTACCAGCATACACAAATAAATTACGGAATAATTGAGCTCCTAATTTATTCTTTGGTAACATTCCTTTAATTGCATGTTCAACTGGATAAATTGGTTTTTTAACTAACATATCTTTTGCAGCTGTTTTTTTTAACCCACCAGGATGTTGTGAATGGTGATAATAGATTTTACCTTTTAATTTATTACCTGTTAATACTATTTTATCAGCATTAATAATAATAACATTATCTCCACAATCAACATGGGGTGTATAAGCTGGTTTATTTTTTCCTTTTAAGATCATCGCAACTTTACTTGCTAATCTCCCTAAAACTAGACCTTGAGCATCAATAACATATCATTTCTTTTCAACTTTCGCTGAATTTAAGATAGTTGTTTGTCTCATTGGCTCTTACCTCCTTACATCATTCCGTACCAGGGTTTAATGTATAAAGCAAATATATTATATATAAAAATTACTAGTGATTCAATCAATTATGGGTAATATCTTAGATTTTATTTTATTTCTTCATCATTTTTGATACTAGGGATATCTTCCTTTTTGTTAATTAGTTGTTTTTGACATTCGATTTCTTTAAGTCTATGAGTAATTTACTCTTGACGGAAACCGGTAAATTGGTTCTTTATCCCTAAAGTAGTATAATATTTAATTCGATTTTTATTGGTATAAATATCACTAGCAATTTTTTTAATTTTATTAATTTCCCTTGCCAATCTATGTTATCAGCGCATGAATAGTTATCCAAACAATCATTAATTTTATAAAGAAGATCGTAGGCTTTTTTCGCGATTATTTCGAAAAAATTTTAGATATGATGAATCATAAATTTATTAACTAAGACATTTATTATATCCAAAAGTTGGATCTTCTAATAATCAACTATAAGACTCTTATTTTGGGTATTTTTCATCTAAAATTTTCTCAATTTCTTCCATTAATAAATGTTCATTTTTAATTTTTAAGTTTTAGTTATTATTTCATTTTTTAAATTTTTTAATTGTTAATGTTTTGATTGTTTTTATAGTTGATATTTGTTTCTTGAAATCTGAAAATTTAGATAGGATTGATGGTTCTTTCAGGATTTAAGTTATAATCTAGAAACTCTTCGATTAATAATATTTTTTTAATAAGGCAAAAATTAATATCTTGTTGTAAAAAATTAGCAGTTTTTCTTATTTCTTGATTAGGAAACTCCACTGGTAAATAGGTATAATCTTTAATATCAAACCAAAGAAAATTTGAATAATATAAACTTAACCATACATATTCTAAATTAGATGATAACATTAAGTAATTAAGAACAGTTCTTTCAAAATTAACCACTAATTCTTGAATATCTGTTCATATTTTTTCTAAATAATTAAATACTATATCTAAATAATTTTTTATAAACAATTCATAAAGTAATATTTTATTTTTTTTGCTTTGTTACTCATTGAAGAATATAATTTGATTGTTTAGTCATTATTTCTTCTTTTGATAAATTTAATAAATGGTCAAGAGGCTAACCTATAAAATCATCATTTTTATCAACATGGTATTTTTTTAAAAATTCTTTAACTTCTAATAAAATGCTACTAGGCTCATTAATTGAGTCATGATACTTTACAATTTTTTTATTCATTAAATCAATGTTTTTTTTCTGTAATTGTTAGTATTTTAGCAATCCTAGATTTAATTTTGATTTCCTTTTCGCAATTTAATTCAGTCAATCCATTAAATTGTTTTTTTAAATTAGAATAATGGTTTGTAAAAAATGAATATGAATCTTGATAATCTACTACAAATTTTCATAATTTTCCAACTTCATTTTCTTCACTAGTAATACTAGCCCACAAATTAATCAAATTATTGCTAATATTATGAATTTTTTTAATCTCTACCAGATTTAAAATGCTTAAAATATTTTTAACTGACATTTTTTAAAAAAATAATCTAAAGAAGTCGTCATTATTTTTTGAACAATTGCAAAATGCTCATTTTGTTGATTAAAATTAAGTCATAGGATTTCTTTATTTTCTAATCATTGACTTGAAAACTTACTCATCTTATCTTTTAAATCAGCAAATTTAATATTTATTTTTATTAATTCATCGTATTTTCGATTAAAATCATTTCATAATGTTATTAATTTTTCATCATCGTTTAATATTTCTTCCATAATTTGTTTCCTTTTTTCATTTAAAAAGATATAAAAAAGTGCAAAACATATTTTTTGGCACTTTTTATACTCAATAACTATGTCTTAATTATAATCGTCATTAAGTCATAATATTTAAATTATTAATACTAAATAATAAACTTTTTTTCATTCTTAAAAAATTAATTAAGCATTAGTTTAGTATTTATATTTAATATTTTGGTAAATTGGAAATCTTGCTAATAAATCACGAACTTTAGTTTGGTTAATAACTAGATTTTGATCACTATAATCTGTTAATACACTAATAATAATTTTACCTAGTTCTAAGAATTCTTGTTCTTTAAAACCTCTGGTTGTCATGGCGGGAGTTCCTAATCGAATACCACTAGTGACAACTGAGGTTTCTTGGTCAAAGGGAATCATATTTTTATTAGAAATAATTCCAATTTTTTGTAAGATTTCTTCCGCTTGGGCGCCAGTTAAATTAAAACTAGTTTTAACATCAATCATTAACAGATGATTATCAGTTCCGTTAGAAATTACTTTGCAATTATTATCAATAAATACTTGAGCCAAAGTTTTAGCATTATTAATTATTTGTTGTTGATAAATTTTAAAATCAGGTTCCAGCGCTTCTAAAAATGCTTGGGCCTTTCCTGCAATCACATGTTCAAGTGGCCCGCCTTGATTACCAGGAAAAACTGCACTATTAATTTTCTTAGCCCATTGTTCCTTGCAAAGAATTAATCCCCCTCGTGGTCCCCGCAAAGTTTTATGAGTCGTAGAAGTAACTACATCCGCATACGGAATAGGACTTGGATGTAACCCTGCAGCAATTAAACCAGCAATGTGCGCAATGTCAACCATAAAATAAGCTCCTACTTTGTCAGCAATCTCTTTAAAACGTTTAAAATTGATTTCACGAGAATAAGCACTTGCCCCCGCTACTATTAGTTTTGGTTTTAATTCAAGGGCTTGTTTTTCAATTGCATCATAATCTAACATTTCAGTTTCTGGGTTAACTCCATAACCATAAAAATTATATAATTTACCCGAAAAATTAACTTTGTGACCATGAGTTAAGTGACCTCCTGCTGATAAATCCATTGCTAAAACAGAATCACCTGGGTTTAATAGGGCAAAATAAGCAGCGGCATTAGCTTGGCTCCCGGAATGAGGTTGTACATTCGCATGGTCGGCCCCAAAAATTTTCTTAATTGTATCAATTGCTAACTGTTCAATTTCATCAATGTATTCACATCCCCCATAATATCTTTTATGAGGATAACCTTCACAATATTTATTAGTCAATACTGAACCAACTGTTGCTAAAACAGCTTCAGAAACATAATTTTCCGAAGCAATTAATTCGACATGATCTTGTTGACGTTTTAATTCTAAATTTATTAAATTTTTAATCTTAGAATTTATTATTTTAGTCATTTCACACCTCTTTCTCTTTTCTAATATTGTAAATTAAAAAAGAAAAAATAGTAAAGATTTATTTACTATTTTGTAGAATTATTTAATCCATTTGGAAAACAACGGAAAGTAATGATTACTCCAGCAATTCCAAAGATTCCAATAATAGGAGTTAAAATTATTAAAAAGACAGTTACAACCCAGTTTTGATAAAATGCTTTAGCATATCTAAGTGAAGTGGTAAAAGTTAGCTGGAGTAGTGTGGATATTAAACGTTTTTTCTTCCACATTTAACTTAATTATATGGCCTTTGTCATCTATTTTCGGAATTACATTCCCATTTTTATCAACTTTAGCGTGAACTAAAATTATTGCAAATTCACCTAAATATTGATTAAAAGTATCAGCTTTTTCTTGGGCTTTAACAGCATCCCAATGGACAATTCCCTGATAATCACTAGCTTGTCAAAGTTGGATTTTGCCATCAACCAATCGATAAGTTCTCTTTTTTGCTAACGCTTCATCACATTTTAATTCTTTTTGACTTCCTTTAGCATTATAAGGAAAGGCATTTAAATGAGTTATTCATTGAAATTTTTGTGATAAATCTCATTTCCCAGTTCCTAAATAAAAATCAGTTTGTTAATAATTGGGAGCTAATAAATTACTAATTGCTTGGTGCTCTCCCAACCAAGTTCGTTCACTCTCATAAAAAGCAAATGGTCCTAAATCTAGGGAAGAATAACTTTTATCTAACACTAACAATAAATTTGTTGCAACAATATTTAGATCATCATAATATGTCCCGGTAGCCGGATTAATCCCAATTTTATTTTTTAAAGCAAACTGACTTATTATATCAGTATCAACAGTATATTTACCTTTTGGTAAAATTTCATCAATATAGTCTTAATACTATAAGCAAAATTACAAGATTGCATCCCTAATCCATAAGCAGATAATCCTAAACCTAATCCTAAAATTATTAAAAATAATATTATTGTTCATGATGAAATAAAATATTTAAATCTCCTCTTCAGCATTTAACTATTTCCTTTATTCTAAACAACAAAAAAGTATTATTTATTTAATAAATAATACTTTTAACAAAATTTATTTTAAAAAATTCATAATTTTCACATCAAAATAATAGTTAAATAACTATTTTAATTTTAAAATTGAATTTTTACACAAACGGTGCTTACTTTTACATTCAATAAATTTTATTAAAGTACTTTTGTGTTTTTATGGCATTAATTTTTATTTTTAGTTTATTAATTTAAAATACTGTCAAAATAGTTCTATTTAATCTCTGACTTTTATAAATAAAACTATTTTAATTAAAACATAAGATAAATATAAAAGCAATTAAATAAAACCTTATAATTTTTTCACATATTTGTACCAAATTTGTTTCACTTATCTTCGCGCATAAATTAATGAGCGGGTAATTGGATCATTTGTTGTTCCTAAATAGATTAATATTAACCCTAAAGTGCCAGTTACTTTAAACCCACTAATAATTATAAAAGCAAAGACATCTTGTCAAATAAACATTGAAAAAATTGAAACAATTAAGGAAAATCAAACATCATTGACGGTTCAGAGTGCTTGTAAAAATTATTAAATTAACTGTATCACAAGTCGTCATTTTAAAAACAAGAATCAAAAATAAATAATACCCACAACTGTTAATTAAGATTGTTGGCATATTAAAAATTTTTAATAACGGATAAGTTAAAGCTAAAATAATTAAACTGCCAACAAAAGAAACATAGGTGGTAAATTTTCAACATTGAATCCCATATTGATAAGTCCTTCTTTATCATCTTCACCAATTTTATTGGCAACTAAAACAGAACAAACTGTTGCTAATGCTTGAGTAAAAACAGTGACATACTGAATAAAAGTGCTCACAGCCCGGTTAAGACTTAATAATTCATCGCCCAGTTTAGAAATTGCCATTTGGTTAATTAAATTAACAACATTTCAAATTCCCATTTCCACGGAAATGGGAACCCCTAAAAAACAGTTTGTTTAATAAATTTTAATTTAATCTTTTTAAAAAAATGATAATCATTATGATAATTAATATATTTTAAGTTAAAACCTAACATATAAAATAATTGAAAAACTCTGGCAATCACAATAGTAAATGCTGTATATAAAATATTAATTTTAAAAACAATTAACATTAAAGTAACAATAATAATGTCAATAATATTAGAAATAATTGTCCCAATCATTACATGACGATTATGTTTACAAGCTTGTAGGCCACTAATAAAAACGTGGATAATACTCATGCCGATCATTCTTAATAATAAAAAGCGATAATATTAAATTGCAAATTGTAACTCATTAGTGTTAGTACCAGGGATATTAGTATTTTGAGCACTTAAAGCAGATAATAAGAACGGAGTAATCATAAACATAATAAATGCTAAACAAGTACAAATTAAAAAAATTAACAGCCAAGTAGCCTGACACAATTACATCCGATAATTCATTTTCCCACTGCTGACCAATTAAATTACCACAAACAATTAAAGTTCCTGATGCAATTAAACTAGGAGTAAATTGTAAAAAGTTAAAAGCAATTGTTGCTTTTGTCACCACAGGAAAATACAAACCATCTAAATACCAAATAATAACCACGGTATTAATTTGGGTAATTAAAACATTAAAAAATAATTGCAAAAATATTGGAAATGTTAATTTCCAAATAAGTTTGGCATCTTTGATTTTTAATTTGGCAAGAAAAGATTTTTATCACTCCCTGACAATTTTGGTTCTTGTTTTTCAAACGCATTCACAATCTATAAATCCTACTCTAATAATTACTAAGAATATTTTATCTTTTTTCTAAAAAATTAATAGGAAATTACCTTAATTTTCAACAAAAAAATAAAATTAAGTAACTGATTGGATTAAATATATCAACGCGGCTAGGGCAATCGCAGCTGATAAACAAGCAAAAAATAATCACAAATTACGCTTAATTCGATTTGCTAAGCTTAAATTACTCTCCACAACAAATCCAGCATTAATTCGCTTGTTTTTAGAATAAATATGAAAAATTGTGAAAACTACCCCAATAATTGTAAAAACAATTAAAATAATTAACGATATCAAAACTTCTAGCTTCATCTAATTACGCTCCTTGGTTTTTCCCCTCGATTGCTGCTTTAATTTTATCAGCATACACTAATTCGTCTTTCGATTTAATATTAACACTATTATTTAATAATACAATTTTAGTTTGTTCAGTTTCTGGCATTTCATCTGTTAGGACAAAGTAAAGATAACCACTTTAAAATAATTTTGGTTTTTGAATAATAATTTCTTTAATATCATTTATTTTAATCTTAACATACCGTTTTTTATGTAAGCCAAAAGTAACACTCCCCGAAGGTGTTAATAACAAGGGTATCATCTTCAATATTAACAAACGCTTTCCCGTATTCACTTTCAAATCATCAATGTCGCTTTTTCATTTAAACCAGTCCTTTATTTAATAAAAATAGCAAGTATTTAAGATACTTGCTATTTAATTATTGTTATTTATTAATACTATTTTTTTTCTTTGCTAATTCTAAAATTCGCATAAATCCTAATAGTCAAGCATTTCAACCTAATGATTTTTCTTGTGCGGTAAATAATTTTCTTCCCAAAACAGTTGATGTTAACGCGCATCCCCTAATGGGGCGATTGGGGTCGCCGTAGCAACTGGCCGTATTAAACACCATGGTCTTGCACTATCATTGAAGTTGCTACTAACACCGCAATTTTATTGATTGGTCCTCCCATATCAAAACCAACCATTGCTCCTAAGATTAAACCAACTAAGAATCCAATGTTAGGGTGAATTCCCATTCAACTTAAACCACAATCTAAACCACCCATTACATATCCAAAGAGCAGCTAATAAGAATGGTGTTGGAATTGCCACGATTGCAGTACAGAATAATGAAATAATAATAATAATAATAATTGGCATAATTGGTGCTAATCATTTTGGTACTTTTCATGAATTAACATATTTTACTAGATATCCACAAATTAATCCCGAATAGATGGTCCCAAATAATGTTCATGAGTTATTAGCGTTTCCTTGGAATGGTTGATGAGCATCAATAACTCCTCCATTCAAGTTTAATGCCCCGTTAAAGTCTCACCATAATCCTGATCCAGGATTAACTAACATATAAGTGACAATAATTGCTGGGGCAATTCCTGGTCTTCCCGCAATTGAGAAGGCAATATAACCTCCCATAATTGGAATAATTAAACCAAAACCAATATTTGCAATATTGTTAATAATCATTAACACATGCGCCATTTGTAATAAGTTAAAGTTTTTAGTTGCTCCTCAATCTGCTAAAGTAATGACATGACCATCTGCCGCGGTTTCGCCAATATTTCATGATGAACCAAAGCCAAAGCCATCACCATAAGTTACTTTCGCGATTCCTGACATAATCGCAAAACATAATCCCGCAAACACAACAAACGGAATCATTATAAGAAACCCTACTTAATAAGTGTCTTAATATGGCTGGTTTCCCCTGTCCAGAGTTAGCAATAAAGTCAGAATTATCATTACTTTCTCCGTAAATATAACCTTTTGCTAAAGCGTCTTTAATTACTTTTTTTAGCATCTTTAACACAATGGGGGCAGTTCCACAGGGATAAACTTTTTTCCCAATAAAACGGTCCATATCAATTCCCACATCATTTACCAAAATAACAACTTCTGCTTCATCAAGCATTTTTTTCGGAATTTCATATTCTAATTCTTTTTGTCCTTGACATTTAATGTGAATATTATATTCCATTTTTGTGCCAGCTTGTTCTAGTAGTTCTTTACACATATATGTATGAACAACCCCAGTTGTAGAAGCTGAGGTCCCAAGAATTGTTTTACCACAGTTGGGACTACTTTTTTTAGTTTGTTTAACATCACTACCGATTAATGTTAAAACTTCTTGTGGTGTTTTGGCATGTTTTAAATTATCACGAAAACTTTTATCCACTAATTTAACTGAAATTGAACTTAACACATCTAAGTAGAGTTCTGTTTGCCTTATCACCAGGAATAATAATTGCAATGGCAATTTTTGTTGGTTTACCATACATTGATTTTCAATCAAACCCATTTATCATTCGTAAGAACAAAATTGCTGGTTTTGTAACTTCCGGAATTAAAGCATGCGGAATGGCAAAACCATCTTCAAAACCAATTGATGATTCACTTTCCGGTTTTGTAAATCCAGCAACCAAAGCTTCAACACTAGTAACATAACCTAATTTAAACGCTAATTCCGCTAATTCTTGGAAAGCTTTTCGTTGACTTTTTTTGCCTTTGATTCTAAAATAATATGCGATTCATTAAATAATTTATGATCTATTTCCATTCTGTATTTCTCCTTTCAAATGAATTATACGCTTTTTTCAATAATTTTTTTGATTAATTATATTAAATTGGAAAAAAATATATTATTTTTAAATTTTAATATTTATGAATTTTTTATTACTTTTAAGCAAATAAAAAAGTAAAACCTATTTTAACATTGGTTTTACTTTAACTTTATCTTGCAAAACTTCATTCGTATCTTTATGAATTAAAGGTGAAATTGCTCGGTATGTAATATAAATAATTGCCGAGTTAAAGAGAATTTTAACTGGGGCCATTGCTAAACGGGAGATCATCGTCACTCCATAACCATCAGTTCCCGAATTCTTATTCTGGGACACGGTTAGGAATGCAATATCTCCCCAGGCAGATATTAGCGTGGTTACTCAATATTCATTAATAACAGCTAGCATAATAACCGCTACTAAGTCTCAATAGTGTTGTTTATTTTTATCAAAATAACGGTACACAAACATAATAATTCAAATAATTACTAATGATGCGCCCGTTCCAATCACAATAATATAAACTAAGACATCCTTATTAGTTTTTAAACCCGCAAATAATTCAATCGTATCAACAGGTGAATATCATGTCATTAAACTAGCAAAAGTTCCAAAAACAATAATAAAAATATTAGTTAATAAAAATAAAATTCATTTCCGTTGTCCAACCGCACGGTTTAAAGAAGAAACACAGCCAGAAATAAACCCAAACGAAGCAATTACAATAATATACGCCACATGGACATATGAAGGTACAAATAACATCACAATCATATCGGTAACTACTCCCGATAATAATCCTACAATTGGTCCAAAAATAAAACCACTAATCTTGACCATTAATCCCTCAAAAGCAATCCTGATCGGCGGAAACACCGTAATTGGCACGGTTACTGAAATTATAATTGTAACAGTTGCTGAAACTGCTGATAGCATTGTGATATAAGCAATATTTTTAGTTGTAAACCGAATTCCATGGTATTTCTTTGGATTAATTAAAAAATACAACCCATTATATACACAATAAACTAAAAAAAGGGCCCCGACTACTGCACTAGCAAAGTAAGCCATCTTGTTACTATATAATATTTTTGATATGTTACTAAAACTTGCTAATAAGCCCATAGTCGCCTCTCAATCCTTTATTTTTTATCAATCGCATAATAATCCTAAATAATTCATGTAATTATTATACCTTACATTTTTCAATCAATAGATTTTTTTTTGTTTTTTATTAATAGCTCATTAATTTGTTGAAAAAAATGTTGATCTTTAAATAAATGGTAACTAAAAGGTGAAGGATGAGCTCCCTTAATAATATTATCTTTATTTTTGATATATGGGGCAAAACTTTGCGCATAATTACCCCATAAAACATAAATAATGTCATCACGAATTTCATTTAAATAAATTAATAAATTAGTACTAAATTCTAACCATCCGATATCCTTGTGACTTAGCGGTGATTTTTTAACGACCGTACAAATTGTATTGTACAAAAAAACACCCTGTTTTACCCAACCAATTAAATTACCACTTTGAAAATGATCAATATTTAAATCTTTTTGTAATTCTTTAAAAATATTAACCAAACTAGGTGGTAATTTAACACCATCATTAACACTAAAAGATAACCCATTTGCTTGCCCTTTATTGTGATAAGGGTCTTGACCAATAATTACAACTTTAATCTTGCTCGGAGTAATTGTATTAAACAATGCTAAAATATTTTCTTGAGCTGGATAACAAGTTTTGGTTTGATATTCTTTTTGAATTGTACTAACTAATTTAATAAAATAAGGTTTTTTGCTTTCTTGTTCAAAGAATGGTTTTCATTCTGAAAAATATTTAAGTCACATTTTATTTCTCCTTATCTGTTTACCTTTATTATATAATTATTATAATCAAAGAAAGTAAAAATAATGAGGTTTCATATAAATATTGCTAAAACCCTAATATCTTAATATCCCAAACAATTATTAAAAAATCAAAATTTATTTGTTTATTAAAAACTGTGGATACGGAAGCAGCCCGCAATTTTTTAGCAGCCCACCAGGATCTTAGTGCAACATATAATTGTTATGTTTATATTATTGGGGAAAATAAGAATATCATCCGCAAAGATAATGATGGTGAACCGACCAATACCGCTAGTAAACCAATGTTAGAAGTATTAAATCATCATAACTTAACAAATATTGTATGTTTAACAATCCGTTATTTTGGGGGGATTAAATTAGGTAGGGGCCGGAGGATTAATTAGAGCTTATGCTCATAATGTTAGTGAAACTTTAAAACAAGCAACCATCGGTGAATATCACCAACAAATTTCTTTAAAAATTAATTTTTATTTTTCGAATAGTAAACTGAACTGGTAGATGAAATTTGTCGGAATTATTTAATTACTAATATTAAAAAAAGTTATCATGCTAATAACGTTGAACTAACTGGCATTGTTAACGAAAAATAGGGGCGAGTTAACAAGAACCTTAAATCTTAGCCAATTATCTTATTACTTTTCTTAGCATATAAATAATTAATATTTTTATTCATTACCACAAAACGTTTTTCATATTCAGTTGGAATATTATTATCTAAATACTTACTATTATATAAATCATTAGTATAATCAATAATATTTCATTGGTTCTCTTCTAAGCTACTTAATGAAAAGGCAAACAGATTATCATTATCAGTTTTAAAATGAATTTCACCATCGTTTTGCAAAATATCTTGGTACAAAGCTAAGAATGGTTTACTTGTTAAACGCCGATTTTGATGACGTTTTTTTGGTCACGGATCAGAAAAATTTAAATATATTTTCTGAACCTCATTGTTAGCAAATATATCCTTTAATTTAATGGCATCATATGATAATAATTTTAAATTATCTAAATTTTCAGCGACTAGTTTTTTTAAGGCTATAACTAAAACAGACGGATATTTTTCAATCCCCACATAATTTTGATCAGGGTTAGCCTTTGCTAAATTAATAATAAAATTACCCTTACCAGTTCCAATTTCAATATTTAAGGGTTTGTTATTTTTAAAAACTTCCGAAGTTCAATGTCCCTGATATTGTTCAGGGTGTGGAATGCAAAATTCAGGATGTTCATTAAGATATTCATTTGCTCATGGTTTATTTCTTAAGCGCATTTTTGTCTCCTTTCATAAGATTCTTTAACAATAAATAACGGACTTCATTGTTAATTGTTGTTTGGGGTTCTTCAAAATAACCAAATAAGTTTCCTAACATATAGTTAATCCCAAATTCATTAAGTTTTTTATAAGTTAAATAACTATTTACTTGGGGGGCAACTAAATTAATTCCTAATTTCTTTGCTAATAAAATTAAGTCTTTAATTAATTCTTGATTATGTAAGTGGATAAAGATTTCCCGGATGACTTCCGGAGCAATTAACCCAAATTCTGGTTGATAGTAGTATAAACTAGTAACATCCGTATTATCACTTCCTAAATTTTTAACTGCAATACTAATTCCTAACTTGCGTATTAGCGCCAGGTTTTTAGTAAATAATTTAGTATTAAAACTTGGTTCTTTTAAATCAAAAGTTAAGATTAAATTAGATGGTTTAATTTTTAATTCAATTAATTTAGTAGCAAATTTTTTTAAGTTAAACATTTCACTGGCAATAAAGTTTGCGGAATAAGATATAAAGACTTTTCGCTCTAGATAATCATCTAATTTTTTAAAATTCTTAATATTTAAAGCAGCATTAAAACGGGACAAAATATGTTGCTCAGTTTTTAAAAAAACATTTTTTAAATCATTATCATAAAATGATTCCAATTTTGACCCATTCACAAGATTGCTAGTATAGTTAAATTCAACTTGGTAGTTATCGTCAACATTAATAACAGGATAAAATAAACTAATAATTTTTTCAAGATTAGTTGATTCATTTAAAGCTAAAATATTTCTTTTTTGCGTTTTAATTTCACGAATTACAGCAATATCTGCAAAAATTACTTGGTTTTCATATTCAATATTACTGCGGTTATCAGCGGTGGTAATATTATACTCTTTTAGTTTTTCTAAATTGTTTGATTGAATCCCATAGATTGAAGCATAACCTTGTAATTTAATACTAATTTTATAATTATGTAAAGCAAAAGTTGTGTTAACTTTTTGTAAAAGCGTTTCAAATTTTTTTAAAACATCATCAGCGGGACGTTGTTTAAACCGGTTATTTTCTAGCAAAGTATTAATTTCTACTTTTAAATTTTTATCAAAAGGTAAGAAAATTCCAAAATGGTTTAAACTAGCTTTAAAAAATAGCACATCATCATTTTGCCACTGGTTAAAAACTTGTCGCGCAACAACATCAATAATTTTATTTTTGATATTCCCACTAACAATTTTATCTAATTTATTAATATTATTAATTTCAAAGGTAAAGTAAACTCCCCGTTGAATTTTTTGGCGATTAATTAAATCATAAATTGCCTCATGCGCTAATGCTTCACGAATATAAGTTGTCCGGTCATATTCAATAATATTTTGTAATTTAATCGCATGTTCATAAACCATTTCAATAATTCATTCAATCCCATAGCCAAGATAACTAAAGGCAATTCAAATTAAAACATTTAATTCTTTGACTAGACCATTGGTAAAGGAATCACTTTGATGGGTAGTTAATGTTACAATTGAGACTAGAATAAATGAGATTAAAATAATTAATGATCACATTGTTCACTGTGTTCATTTTAAATATAATCCAATAATTGTTACAATAATGGCAATAATAAATAACACAAAATAAATTAAAATACTGGCAGTCCCCGATAATTGGACAAATTCAATATTAGTTGCTGGAATTAAAACAAAATTCCCCAGTAAGATAATGGTTAAATATAAAATAATTGAAATTCATGAAATAAAAACACTAATAATTCACCCTAATAAAACAGGTAAATAAATGGTTGCAATATTTTTATCAATATCTTTGACAAAATAAGGAATTAAGCCCTGGGCAAGAACAACTAAAATTCCAAACAATCCCCCAATAATTAATTTATAATATAAAGCAAACCGAGTAAAATAATTTCGAACTAACCCTCAGGTAAACATATAGATAATAGAAAAAATTCCAATAAAAAATAAGTAAACAAATATTGTATTTAGTATATTGCCCATTTTATTACCACCTCAGTTATTTCTAACATTATTATATCAAGAATCTTTTTGAAAAAGGGGCCCAAAATAAAAAAATGGTGGAGATGGCGGGAATTGAACCCGCGTCCACAAACAATTTCCAATCATCTTCTACAGTTTAGTTTTATCAGTTTTAATTCATTATAAGATAATAGGACAAAACAACTAACCTTATAACTAAATAATTATTTTTAAAGATTATAACACTATCAATTATAATCCCGATTAGATTAATTTTCTTCTACATTAGCTCATTAATAATCTACAATTAATAACACTAACGATTAGCCAAAACTCTAACAGCGAATATTAAGCGGCTAACATTGCCCCAGCAAATTGATTGTTCATCATAAATACTGGCATTGCAATTTTGTCTTGTTTTTCTTTTTTGTTTGCGTTTCTTCAAACCTAGAAGCATTATAGTCTGCCAAACTACTGCCGATGAAATTCTACCATTCCTGTCGAAGCCAAGACATCCCCATATTTATAGTATACTTAAAATTAATTAATTTTTCAAGATAGTGGTGAGGCTCGTAAATAAAAAGAATTTTTAACTTATCAGTTAAAAATTCTTTTCTAAATATTATTTTAAGATACTATTCAAATCAATATCTAACATCACTGTTGTTGTCATATTATCATTTGTTTCGAAAGAAATTGTTGGATCATTTTTCGATATTACTTTTAATTTTAAATTTTTAATTTTAAGGTGCACATCCTTGACTGTTTCATTTAAAATAGCATCAATATTATTAGCAACCTCTCAATTTTTACCATCCTTGGTAATTTTAAAAATACTTTTTCCTGATAAAATTGTTAAATTATTATTAGTAATTTCATCATTATTGTATCCTTGTTGTGCTAATAACTCAAGTATTAATGAATTAACTAATTTAGTTAACGGAATCGGAACCGGAATTGTAGGAATGATGCTTCCTAAATCAATTTTTAAGGAAACATCTTTCGTAAGATCATGGTTGAGAAGTTGATCAAAAAGATCTTTTCCGATTTTATTAATATTTTTATTTCCTAAATCAATATCACCACAATTTCATTTGATTTGATAAGTTTCTCATCCCCAGAATGGTATTTTTATCATCGCCACTAATTTAAATGGTTCAGTAATCTTTGAACTTTCACTAGCTGCTGTTTGCCAGGGTTGTAATAAATTATGAATAATGATATCTAGATTAGTAGTTATTGGGTGTTTTACTTGGGAATTAATTTTAGTAAAACCATAATTATTAATATCAGTTGGTTTTTTAAATAAATACTGTATTAGCAATAAAATAAGATTATTATGGTTTTCAGCTTTTTGAGATAGCAAGAAATTATGGAAATGAATTAAATCAGGAGCCAAGGCGTTGATGATATCCCCAACATTTTCACTAATTTTAATTTTTACTTGCGAAGTAACTTCAAAAGTTTCATCAAAAGCAATCTTCATAATATTACCAATGGTAGAGAGTCTAGTTAATTGGTTAGTAAATTCTGTTCATTGTTTTTGGTTAGAATCCTCACTCGCAAATGAGGTGGGTATTCTTGTGGGTAATTTGCCAAAGCTAACCAAGCTGGGAATTAACCCGAGGATTATTTTTAATGGCATTTTTGCCCCATTAAAATTTAATTGAAGATCTGTTAACCGCGAAACTGAACTTGGGGTTTTTCATTAAGATCTCTTCAAAAGTTTTTAGCATCATTAATTTCTTTAGTTAAAAAATTAACTGTGAAAACTGATTGCTTTGTTTCACGGTCCGCAATTGCCGTTCCATTATGTAAAACAGATACATCAACACTAACATTATTAACTTCCGTACCCTTCACATTAATTGGTTGGTAAGTTTCATTGTCTAAAACAACTTCATAATTTTTATCAATTAGTAACTAGCTAGTAATTATTTGTTTAAGATCTTATACTTTTAAACTTTAATAATTAGTCGAATTAAATAATAACGGACTGTCAACTGTTCATTTAGTTAATTTTTTAATAATTTTGTGATCTTTATCAATAATTGGATCAACCACCGGGTCTTCTTTGGTTTTTTTGCTTGTTGAACCGGGGTTACATGCTAAAATTGTTGAAGCATTACTAGTTGTAATAGTTAATGCTCCTAATCAGGCTAAAAGTTTCTTCATTGTATTTTCCTCTTTATTAATTAAACTTTTATTTAACATAAGGAAAAATTAATTTAACATTACTTCAAATCATCCCTTTTTATAAAGTTATTTTAATTTAAGAGGGTTATCAGCTGTAATTGGTGGTTCTTTCTTTAAACAACTTTTGTCATTAAAAAGCATTAGAACATAAATCAATAATTAGATGTCCTCACCAGTAATCTTCCATATTTGTAAAAACTGTTGATGGAGGTGTGGCTTAATAGCATTTCTCATTTTAAACGATTGACATCAAATAAAATCTGAAAAAGAATCTGAATCCCATCTCTTAAAAAATTAGCTGTATTTTTTGGCGGATAACTAAATAAATCATCCCTAAAAACATTCCATCATGCACAAAAGAAACAGGTAATTGTAGGTCAAAATAAATTATTAATTTATAAATAAAATTGATAATAACAAATAGAATAAAACAGAATAAAAGTAAATACCGTTCCTTGTGATTTTGCACAAATTAATACACCATTGTTGTATATAAAACCGAAATCGTAAAAAATGCTTAAATATTAATTTCCAAATTAAAAATTAAAATAGTATCATAATAGGCTAAATAATTAATAGATATAAAATCAATAAGATTATAAAATGCAATAAATGAAAAACAAAAGGACGATAGTAAAAGAAGCCTTCGCCAACTTTTGTACCATGGCGTTTTTTTTTTTTTTGAAATTGTCGAAAATAACAAACGAAAATAGACAAAAATATAAATTATTAAAATAATTTTAACTAACAATAATAAAAATTTTTTAACAAGATTATCCTTCATAACAATAATTATTTTGTTTTAAAAGAGTAGTAATGTTATTAATTGTAATTTTAATTTCTTCAATAAATTTTTTAATGGTATCGTTATAAAACTTGTGATATTTATTAATAAAATTTCTTAATTTTGAAATAATTAAAGCTAACTGATTTAATAAAATTTGTTTTTAATGAAGAAATTTTATTTTTAAGGTTAGTAAAATAATTAAATATGTTTTATTCAAAGAAATATTATGATTTAGGAACTCTGGTTGTTTTCCTTGCTTGGGAATTATTTAATAACTCTAATTTATTAATTTCAAGATCTAAATTATCAAAATTATAATTTAAATTTTTAATTAATTGTTGGTTTTTCTCTAATTTTATTTGTAATTTAAAAGAGCATTTGAAGTATCTTTAAAATAATTTTTTAAATTAAAAGCAAGATATAATTTGCCAATATTTATTCGCCAATGCTATTTTTAAGTTTCAATCTTTCGTTGCTTAAATCACTTTATAAATGTTTGATTTTGTTAATAATATTGCTAACTTATTTTTAGTACTTTTAAAAACATAATATTGCATTTTAATTTCATCTAAATCATGCCTTAAATTAATATCAACTTTGCTATTTTTAATACTAATATTTTTATTTAAATTAATTTCTTGTGTTTTTAATTTTTGTAGTTTTAAATCTAATTCCGTCATCTTTTTATAGTGGAGAATATCCAAAATTTTTTCAACTTCCATCATATTCACCTAGCGTGTATTATTATCAATATTATTTTTATTTTTCTTAATTAAGTTGACTTTTTCATTAAAAATTCCAATAACTGATAATATAATTTCTTTTCTATTTTGTAAAATTTGTTTTAAAAAATCTAACTCATGATCATCTTGTTCAGTACTCAACTTCTCATGATAGTCTTTAAATAATCTCTGAATTTCTGCTAATAAAATTTCATTATTAATATCTTTCTTTAAAATATCAAGGTCAAAGACAGGAAAAACAGTGTTTTTAAATTTTAAATAAGTTTGAATTTTATTATTAGAATATAAATATACAACATTTTTAACATCATTTAGCAAGTTAGTTATGTTACTAATACTCTTAATTTCCATTAAATCTTTTGTGAATTCTGTCAGCAAATCATTTTGAAAAACTGATTGCTTTATTGAATTAAGGGTATTAAATTTACCTTTTAAGTCTTGCAATATTTTTTTTTGAATTATCTTTCATTCAATAAAAAAAGAATTATGAGATACATGTTGTTTTCGTTGATGCTCAAAAGATTCAAAAATTAAAGAAATATCTGTAATTTCTTGGGGTGTTGCATTTGCAAGCATACTGGAAATACTTGTTTTAAATTTAAAATACTTATTTTTTTGAATAAATACTAAATTTTCTTTTTGATTAAAAAATTGTTCTATTTCAGTCGCATTAATGGTACTAATTTGCGACAATTGTTGCAAAAGCTCCAATTTAAAATCAGCAAAAGCTTTGAAAGACTGCTGATCAAGAACTTCTAACGAAATTAATTCGTTTAAAAATAACTTAGTTTCTTCCTCTAATTTTAGTTTTATTTCTTCCAAGATAAATAAGCTGGCAGGGGCTTTGGTGTTGATACTCATATAAATGGTCCTTTCTTTAAATAAAAAATGCCATAAAAATCAAAGACTTTTATGGCATTTTAAATGCTCTATTCATCATTTATTAACTTAATTATATAAAAAAAAGAAAATTAAAAATGAAAAGCAAGCAATTATTTTAAACATTTAATTTGTTTAAATCTTAAGTTTTAATTTATTCTTAGTTTTCTAATATTTTTAATAATTATTTTATTTAAAAGTGATATATTAATTATTAAGAAAAGGAGAAAAACTAATGATAAAACAATTTACTGATAAAAACTTAAATAACCAAAACACTTATGTAATTTCTAACAATAACAATGCGATTATGATTGATACTTCTACAAGTGTTGAAGAAGCAATTCAATATATTTTGGATAATAATCTTAACCTTCATGCACTAATTATTACCCATGGCCACTGGGATCATTTAATTGGTTTGAATACTTTGTTAGCAAAATTTCCGGATGTTAAGACCTATATTAATGAATGAGATAAAATTTGTTTAACTTCAACAGAGCACAATTTATCAAAATACCGCCAAATTAATTTTACTGTTACTGAACCAATTAATAATTTAATCCCCATTCAGGGTTCGAAAAATATTTGTGAAATTGGTTACGAAATTCAGTTAAAACATATTCCGGGCTATACCCCTGGCAGTCAATATATTTTAATTAAAGAGTTACAAGCAATTTTTATTGGCGATACTATTTTTAAAGAGAAAATTGGTTTTCATGATATTCCATATTGTGATATTGAATATTTTAAAAATTCATTAATCCAAATTATGATGCTAGATGATGAACTTCTGGTTTATCCTGGCCACCATGAAAGTTTTTCTTTAAAAGAAGCAATTAAAAACAATGATGAGTTAAATGAGTTTCTACAAGTTAAATAAATTATGCTAAGGTTGTTGGATAATAATCTCCCCATGTGGTTCATGAGAATCTCCAACAATTTTTTTATTTCAGGGTACAATTTTATATAAAAGATAAGAAGTAATAAAATCAATAATTTTACTTAAACAAGAAATCATCATAATTCATTTGATATCAATATGGGCTCAGCGTAATAGGGTAAAGGTTATAAAAATATCAACGATTCAGATTAAAAATAAGTCAAAGACACTAACAATTAAGGTATAACCCCCTGAATACAAAAAGTTAAATAAATGTTGGAGCATATTAATACAGAAATAAGTAAAAGCACTAAAGGCTATAAACCAAGTTGTTAAGTATAATGCTTCAGCAGTTAAATTAGGGAATAGTGTTTTAGGTACCCAAAATGAACAACTTACAATAATTAACGAAATAATTAGCGAGCTAATAAAACTTAATTTTAAAATTTTCGTCGCATTTTCTTTGGCTAAATCTAATTCTCCGGCGCCCAGATTTTTCCCAACATATAAACTAACTAAGGCATTATAGCCCCGGAAGGTTGAATAAAAAATTGCGATTGCACTACCAGTAATTTGAGCAGCTGCTACCACACTTGTATCACCATAATAAGAATATAACGAAGTTTGAACCACGATTGAAGTACCAAATAACATGTTACTAATTCATAATGGTAAAAACGCTTTAATATATTTTTTATGCATATCACGACTAATTTTAAAAATATTTAAATTTGGCCGATAAATTGGTTTTTTAATAATTAAATAACCTAAAAAAATAAACATTCAACTGCTCTGGCCACAATTAAACTAATTGCCATTCCAACAATTCCCAAATTAGGCGAATTATGATATGGTAATGATAATATGCACACCAAAAAAGTATTTAAGCATAAAGATGATAAGGCCGTAAAAAATGGGACTTTCACATTACCACATGTATTCATAGTCAACGACATCAAATAACCAAACCCTAATAAGGGATAATTTCAGGCGGTTAACTGACTATAACTTGTGCCAATTTCACTCGCCTTTTGATGATGCTGATCAGTCGTTCCTAAAATTAGTCCTAAAATTTCTTTACTAAATAATTTTAAAATAATAATAAACAACACCGTAAAAATTAAAGTATAAAATAATTTAATATTTGTTGTCTCTTGAACTTTATGATCATCTTTACTTCCTAAATATTGGGCGGTAAAAATATTGCCCGCGGCAATAATGGAAAAAAAGATGTACCATACTAAATCATAAATATTACTAGAAGAAGCAACCCCCGTGACTGTATCAGTATCACCAAATTGGCCAACAATAAAATTATTTATTAATCCTAATAGTGTTTCAACCAATGCTTGAACACAAATTGGAATCATAAATAACCAGGCATTTTGATAAAAAACTCAAATTGATTCCGTTGATTTTTGGCTTTGCATTTTGTCATCCCTTCTTGATTCTTTATTCCATATAAAAAAATATTTTAATTTACATTAAGTCTCTAGATTAAAATATAATAATTATTTCTAAATTAAATAACTTTCCTAATATTTTAATACTATCATAAAATTTCCGCTTTTCTTGGTTTGAAATTTATTCATTAATAAAAAGCAATGGTGATCACCATTGCTTTTGTTACGAGTAATAATTAAATTATTTTAACTCAACTGTCGCTCCTGCCGCAACTAATTGACCTTTAATTTCTTCTCCTTCTTCAGGTTTAACTTTTGCTTTAATAATGGCTGGCAATTTTTCAACAACTGCTTTGGCATCCATTAATCCTTTTCCTGTTAGTTGACCAACTAATTTAATAACCGCAACTTTACTTTGTCCAGCGTCAGTTAACACAACATCAACTTCAGTTAGTGCTCCCGTTGTAGCTCCTCCATCAGCAGCAGGGGCTGCCACAGCTGCCGCTGCTACTACTTCAAAGTGATCTTCGATTGCTTTTACTAATTCATTTAATTCAGCTAGTTTCATATCTTCTAGCGCTTTAATAATATCGTCTTTTGTAATTGCCATAATTTCTAATCCTCCTGTTAATTTGGTATTTTTTAATTTTAAACAATTAAATTATTCACTACGAGTTTTTGCAATTTCTTTAACTGCAATTGCAAACATTCGTAATGGGTATAATAAACTTGATGCAAACATTGAAAGTAATTCATCCTTGGTTGGTAGTAATGCAATTTCAGTAATTGCTTTAGTATCCAACACTTTACCTTCATAAATCCCCGCTTTTAATTTTAACGCTGGGTGTTTTTTTGCAAATTTTGCTAAAGTTTTTGCTGCTGCCATCTCTTCACCTGTACCAAAAGCAAATGCATTGGGACCTGTTAAGAACTGATCCAATTCTCCAAATCCTGCTTCTTTAGCCGCCAAGCTTACTAAATTATTTTTATAAACTTTAATACTAACACTTTTTTCAGTTAATGTTCTTCTTAACTCTGTAAACTCTGCTACTGTTAATTTTTGATATTCAACAATAACCGCTGAATTAGCAGTTTTTAAATTATCAACAATTTCTTTAACAACAGCTGTTTTCTTTTGTAATGCTGGCTTCATTCTTTGCCTCCTATAACTACTAATAAAATAAAAGCAATTAAATAATAAATATTAATTGCCAGAAACATTATAAAAATAAACATATAAATAAATATTTAATTACATGTCATAATGCCTCGGCAACATTATTAAGATTATAAATAATCCGTTGCTGTCTATGGTATTTTAGATGACTATTGGTATAATACCAAAATATATATTAGTCTATTTGAAGGTTAATGTCAATGAATTTTTAAAAGTTTGAATAAATTATATTTTTATTGGTTTAAGGTTATTGAAGAAAATAAAAAAATATCGGTATTCTTACAAAAAAATAATTTATTAAAAATAATTTAATTAATCATTTTCACAAAATTAATTAAAAATATATTAAAAAATAAAAACCGCTAGTCCAGAGATTTTTATTATACTAATTTAATTTTGTATTATACTTCTAAAACTTTTTATTATTTTTAAAATAATATATAGTAGGTAAAATATTATATTTATTATTTGTATATATTGTTTTTAGCCAAATCCTATTACTACAGTAGTTGTAGTTGGAATATTATCATATAATAAACTAACATCTAAAAATACTAGCTCACTACTTTTTAATTGGGAAAGTTCTGTAATTTCAGTTCTTTGTTCTCTAATGTTAATATATTTGTAATATCTATTTTATTCTCGTCTACAATTCACCTTAAAGAAGGTGAAAAGTTAAAATATCTTTTAATTTCTTCTTTAAATTTTACAAATGTCGAAAAAGGATCAAGACTATGAAATGTTAGTCTTATTCTTTTAATATATCCAGCAATTTCTTTACTATCAAGATCCTTTAATATAAGTTTTACAGATTTTAATCTAAAATTATCTAAAGAAGCGCTTCTCCCCCGAAACTTGATGTCTAAATCTAATGTTTTATCAGACTGTAAAAGACTCCACGAAACTTCTTGAAACTTGCTGCGAATAGAATCAACGATAACTTCATCCATGTGAATTTGCTCATAAACTTCTTTAGTATAAGTAAATTTAGTCATATGCTCACGAATAATATGTTCTATAGTATGATAGTTAATAAGATTATGTGAATTATTACCTCCCGAAAAAATATCTGCATTATCGCTGCTGTTAGTCTAAAAAACAAGCTCAGTAGCACCTAAAGTTTTTCAATTGAGTCGTATACATTGTCTTTATTTGAGGAATGTCCATCCTTATCAGAATGGTTATTAGTATTTTCACAACTTATTAATGGTGCAGTACCACTACTAATTAATGCAGCACTACTTAAAATACTTAATATTTTTTTCATATTATATTCGGTCCTTTTCTAATTTTTATATAGTTGAAATTAAACAACTAAAAATAATATCGTTAATAATATTTAACTTTAAAAAAACTATAATTAATAAAATAAATCAGTTTTGAATAGATTGATTTTTAATTTTAAATTCAATAATAAATAAAATATTAGGTTTAACAGCGACAAGTAAATTAATATTAAACTGAAGTTTTTTAAGACATCTCACACCAATACCAAGTATTATAAAGATAAAAACTAAACTGATAGTAGATAATATTGAAGAAGTATAAATTAACACTACTCCAATTGCATTTAAATTTGCAATTAATTGCAAAAAAGGAATTTTATAAAATAATAATATATTTATTTGATAAAAATATATTTCAAAGCAAAATAATATAAAACAATAACTTCACATTATAATAAGCAATCAATTATTCTGTAGTGTTGTTTTTACAAAACTAATATTATTTATTAAATTTTATTGAAAACTTTAATAATTTTATTAAAACGCTTAATAAGACTAAACTAATAATTCCTATATAGAATATATCAAATATTAGAATAAAATTTGGAAATAAAAATGATGGGCGTAAATAAAGGATAAGGTCATATAAAAAAATATTAGGCTAAAAAATAATAACATATAATAATTATTAATTAATTTTGCCTGTAATTTCTTAAATTTGACCTTTTTTAGTATACTAAATTACCTCATGTTTAAAATTAATAATTTTAATAATTTATTATTTATAATAAATATTATCATTTTTTTATAATTTGTAAAATCACATACATATATGATTATCTTTGCTTGTTATTATATATATATATATATATATAAAATTGTATTGCAAAATTATGCAATACAATGGAAATTTAGCTTCTTGTTATTTGATCAGATTTTACTGATGTTTGTTTGGCCTTGTTTTCTTCTGTTTTTTCTAAATTTTTTAACTTTTTCTTAACTAATGAATCAGCTTTTTCTAAAGTCCGTGTTTTTGATAAATTAGTACTAGGTTGGGGTTCGGGTTGCGATAAGGATAATGAGGGATTAACTATTTCTCGTAACCTAGCAATCGGTTCTGACTCTCTAATTACTCTTAAATTTAAATTTACTGCTAAATCATTATATGAACAATTATCAATTATCTCAAAAATTTGACTAGCATTAAGAACTTGGAGCCCTTTAATCTCTACTAGTAATTTATTATAATAGTCAGGATCTGAAGCCCTGGTCAATTGTTTCAATAATGATTCTGAAATTGTTCTAGCTTTATACTCTACTTTTTCTAAAAAGAGATCATAAAATTTATTAACTTTTGCAATTGATTCTAAAAATATTGGATTAATATCGTTTCTTGAAATATTATCTAACTTTTTTTCAATTTCTTTAAAATATGCAAGGGTTTCTTGTTTGTGTTTAGTAATCGCTTCATATTTAGGTTTCCCATCTTTTTCTAATAAATAGGAGTGATTACTTAAATTAATAAAATTTTTCATTAATAATTTTAAAGCAATTACCTGCGGAAATTTTTGATTATTTTCCTGCATTAAATTTTTAGCGGTTGCCATAAGTTTTTTTACTTCTTCAATTTTTTCTCTTGTTTGTTGCTGTTGGTGTTCAAAATTAAGTGGTTCCTCATTAGAATTTTCTGGTTGCGGATTTGCCACATTATCGCTTTCTTGGGCTGATTGTTGTTCTTCATTTTCAAATTCTTGTTCATATTTTTTAAAAGTTATATTAAATAAAAAACAAAAGAATCATCGAAAATAACTTTTTTTCTTATAAAATTTTAATCTCCGCTTTTGTTTAGCAATTTCTACTTCCGTTCTTTTTTTTCATCAATTAAACATTCAATCCAATCCTTCCTTTAAAAATTAAAAATATATTTGCTCAAATAGCGTTCATAATTTTTAAATAAAAGTTTATGTTCAAACGTTATGTCAAATATTTTTTCTTTTTAAATTCATATTAATTTAAAAAATTAATATTGGGATTTTAATGAAAATTAAATTAATTTCAGAAAAACGAACCATTAAATTTATGTAAAAGAATACATAAAAAATAAAAAAAGTACCTAAAAATTATTTTTTAGGTACTTTTAGTACTCAATTTACATATAATTATTATAAATAATTTTTAAAAAAAAACAATAACTAATTTGAAGATTATCCCCTCTAATAGTTAGGAAAAAAATACAAATAATGGTTTTTATGTTAAGATAAAAATGGTTATAAAAAATTGAGAGTTAACCCTCCCATTGTAGTTTTATTTAATCCTATAAATTTCTGAGGTTAGTAGGGCTTTTTTTAATGCCTAATTAATTAGGCTTAAAACTAAAATTATGAACTGCAATGTTGTGGTTATTACCTGGAGAAAAACTAAAAGTTTCCTCACGGTAACCAGCCCCATTTTTTTCGAAGTTATGGAAGTGATTTTATTCTAACCATTATTGTAGCATAACTAGTAAAAAAACTTAATTTATTTTTTAAAAATACTAGTTAAATTAAAATTATTAAAATAAAAAAACACATTTAATAAATGTGTTTTTTTAACTTTAAATTTTAATAGTAACGTTTGCCGTTATAATATCAAGCAAAATCTGATAATTTATAAGATTGTTGGTTTAAATCACCTTTACCAGTGAAGACATTAATTAGGCGAGCTTCATCATCAAATTCAACAACATAACTATATTTAACTTGTTCACTGTTTGCTAAATAAGCATTGCCATCGCCATCATATGCTTTTCAGTCATTGCCATCTCAAGTTCCCTCATCTTGAGGAGCAATATTGTGCTTATCAACAGGTTTGGGATTTGGATCTGGTGCTCAAGACGGAACTTTCCCGGTTGTTGGATCAGTATAGCCTAATGGAGAAGTATGATATTCTAATTTAGTTGAAGCATCTTTTGGCCCATAATAATCTAATTGGTAACGGACTCCCACAATTTGGCCATCTTTTACTACTTTTCCTAATTTGCTTCCATCAACCCCTGTTCCATTAGCACTAATATATCATTTACGATTTAAGAAAATATTATCAAATCAATCATTAGCCATTGCTTGATCAACATTATTCAATAATTTCCCTAAGTAACCATTTTTTAAATCTAAGGCATTAACAATAAAGTGGTGCATTGCTTCATTATCAGGGTTTGAACCATCACTACCATGTGCCCAAGTATTAATCATGTCAAATAATGAACCTTTAGTATAAGTGTTATTACTACTATCTAAACCAAATTCTTTTAATAGCATTTGTCCATAATCACTTTTTGTATTAACACTAGTTAGATTTGCATTATAACCTTTGGTTGTTGGCCCATCATTATATACCTTTGTAATATGTTCAACATTTGTGGTATTAACTACAAAGTCTTCTTGGGTTGAGTCTCATTTGTAGAACCAATTAGCTAATCCGCCAATTCCTTGTAATAAATTAAATAAATCAAACCCAGGTTGATGACACATCTCTGTAACTGTTCGAATTAATAGCGCAGAATCAGTAGCCATGGTAACATATTTTAAAAGCCCATCTTGTAATTTTTTTATTTCTTCATAAATTGCTGTTGGCATCACTTGGTTAAACTTAGTAGTATCAAATTTTTGACCAGTCGCTGTTTCTTCTTTGGCGATTGCTTTTTTAAATCAGTCGCTTAAAATTGCATATCATTTTAAGAAGCGGTTTTTATGATTGGGGTTTGTTAAATCTAAATATTGTTCTTCTTTTGCTCCACTAATAAAATATGACATAATTTCAGGATTAATTTTTTCAAGAATTCCTCCAAGATTTAAATCTTGGGCGGTACCTTTATCATCCTTAAATTTTACTTTTAAATTATTTAAAGTATCTTTACTAAAGATTTGCAATAAAGGAGCCTCTTCTTTGATAGTATTATTACTCTCAAATCAATCTGAATATGCTTGAACCGCTATGATTGCCATTGGTGCTGCTAATAAAAATCCCATTGTTTTTTCACCAAATTCATCAGTTGATGCTAATGGGAAAATTTTTGTTAATGTTTGAATTGTTGGCATTTCCATACCAGGTCCAAAATTAGCTAACGAACTAATTGCTAAGTTAAAGTATTTAGTTCCGTATAGATTAAATAAATTAGAAGCTTGGTTAGCAATTTTGCTACCATAGTTAATTGTTTGTTTACCACTATTAGTTGTATACCCTAACTGCGAAGTTGTTGGCGAAGTTCCAATAAAATTATTATAAATAATATTAGATGCCCCTGGTTCCCCAGATTCACTTTGGTAGTATGGCCATCAACCTAAAGTTTTATTAACATAATCTAACACTGAATCAGCTTTTTGTGAAATACTATTAACCATTGCTCCGGTGTCATAAAATGCTCATGCGGTATTGGAATTAACTTCAAAGTCATTATTAGTAGGGCGACCACTTTCAACATTTCACTTGTTAAAATTATTCATTTCAACCATTGTATTCATAATGTCATATTTATTAACTTCACCATTATAACTACTATTTCTAGCTGATCTTGTATTTCATGTCATGTTATTTAATTTTTTGTATCCATCAATATAATCTTTAATTTTAACTTCTTGTCCTGATTTAGTTTTAAAGGTTCCTTTTAAATTTGTTCCCACATTATTTAAGAAATATTGTAAAGCAGGGAACGCGTAAGTATTCATATTTTCATGGCGAGCAGCAATTAGAATTTTTGCAATACTACTTGTGTATTTAACTTGATTACGAATTGTGGGATCAACTTTGTCTAGTTCACTATCAAAATAACTATTGTCAACACCCCCACCATTTTTACCACGACAAGCGGTTAATGCTAATGTGGAAGACATTACTAAAGTTGATACTCCTAAAATTGAAATTAATTTTTTCATTATTTTCATCTCCTATCATATGTAAACTAATATTGTTATTAATTATTAAAATAAAGTTTGATAAATTAAATCAATGAAAATAAGATAATCTAGTTAATTAACACCTGGCGGTAACCATTAATAAACGTATCGGTATTTTTAAATCAAGTGTTATATTTTAAATTATTATGCTTAATTTTAAATAGCAATGATTCTTGATCTAAAATTTCTTCGCCTTCTTTGGTTTCTTGTTTTTTATGGTAAATAAAGAAAGTTAAAATTGCAAATAATTCAATAATACTTTCTAAAAAGAAATCTTGGAGGAAATCTTTAAATTGTAAATTTTGATCACTAGTTGTAATATAAATATTACATAATGCTAAAAAACGAATAACAAAAAACCATCACATAAATTTTTTTACTAAAGTTAACATTGCATCATTATTAACACGTAACATTAATAAAAAAATTAGTCCTGTTTCAATTAAAATTCCGCAAGTTATAGTAATTATTTTTAAAGTCATTATTGTTTTTGTAAAGTAAATAAAAAGTTTAAATAAAGTCACACTTAAAATAATCATAAAAATAATACTAAATAATTTATAAAATTCAGCCCCGATATTATGATATTTATAAGCAACAATTGCCGTTGTTAAAAAAATTAAACCTAAAATCAAATTAACTCAAAACATTAGACTAGGATGATAAATTGCTAATATATAAATTAATAATAAATTAAAGGAATAAATAATTATGGCCCCTAAGACTAGGGATAAGAAAAACTGCATTAAATTATTTTTCTTGGTTTTTTTAAAACTATAACGAATATTATAAAAAATTGTATACGAATGCATCACTAAAATAAAAATAAAAAGGAATCAAAAAAATGATGATTTAAAAATTATATTTACCACCTCATTAATAAACACAATTTTTTCATTAAAGAAATTCATTGAATCCCCTGCTTTCTCTTTGTAATCTAATTATATACTTTTCAAAAATACTTGCAATTAGATTAAAATTGAAGTTTAAATCTGAAAATCTTTTTTTACCGAAGTAAATTAGTTTAAAAAAATCTAAATAAGATTTATTTAAATTTATATTTCATTAGCATTAATTTGTTCTTGAATACTCATGTGTTTAATTTTATAATTTAAAATTCAATAAGTCACAGCATAAATAGCAACTATAAAGAAGAATGTAATTGGAATAATTAATCATGGGAATCCTAACGGAATAATAACTGAACTTGTCATTGAGAAACCATACATTCCTAACTTAACAATTAATCACATAATTCCAACCCCAACTCCCCAGGCAATCACCACAAATGGTGTGAAAATTCCTAACATTAAACTATTAACTTCTCAGTTGGAGTATCCTAACGACTTCATTACCGCAATAAATTTCAAGAAACTATTAACAAATGATTCAGTCATAATATAAATAATAATAATGGCTGCCATAATGGTAATTATCACAAACAAGGTCGAAAGAATTGTTGAAATAACAGCTAATTTTTCAATAACTTGGTTTTTAATAATTAAATAATCTGTTTTTCCAATTGCCCCTCCCATTGAACCATTCATAAAATCAATCATTGAATAAGTACTATTTGAGGATGATAAATTATATCGTCCAGTCTGGTCAACTTGATTGGGATACTTACTAAATTTTCCATTAAATCATGATAAGGGGTTATTTTTTTGATCTTGGGGATATAAATTAGCAGTTGTTGTGGGATAACCAAGAATTTGGTTCGCCACTTTTTGGTTAATATATGCCCTAGGAATATCATATGATTCTTGTAATCCAATAACATTATAAAATACTTGTTTTTTAGTAACTCTAATTTTTAATAATCCCTGTTTAAATGCTTCACGATATCAATTTGTCGGAAAGCCGGTTGTTAAATCACCAAGCCCATTAATTTCACGGTCATAACGAGAGGCAAACGGATGAATTTTAATATACCCTTTTCCATCATCTTCCACAACTTTTTGGTCGGGGTAAATTGCAGGGTCGGGGTTAGTATCTAATAAACCTGGCAATTTTTTACCCGTTGTCTCACTTACACTTGGGGTCATAAAAGCACCGGCTGGTGGTTTTGGTAATCTTAAAGTAAAATTAGCTAAATTATAGTAATCTTGTGGTGTTCCTGACTGATCACTAAAACCAAAACGGTTAATTGAACTAGAACCAACAGTTAATTTTGTTAAATCCATTTTAAAAGGATCAGTTTGATTATTATTAAAACCACTAGGAGGCTCATAACCCCAATCTAATTGACTAACTGGAACACATGTATTAGGAGTATAACAAAATTGCAACGTATTACTTTCGACATTAGCGGGGAAAATATCACCTGGTTTAATGCCATATTTTTTTTGGACAACTTCATTAATCACCATCGGAATTAAGGCATTCTTATTTTTATTAATATCTAACGTAGCACTTTCTGCTAGTTGACGTTTTAGACTATGGTTAGGAAACACAATAGTTTTATTATTCCCATTAATTCCATAAGTGAATAAACCAATGCTATTTTTAATTTGTGAATTAAAACCAGTATATAAATCTTCATCCTGACGATTATAAGTTGAAGTACCAAAAGTAAAATTAAACTGTTCTTTTGCTAATTCATTTTTTAACCACATATTTTTAATTTTACCAGGTAGCATTCCATCAGTAGCATGCTGCACACAATAAGTTCAACGGTCAATGACATTCGGATCAGTTGGGATAATTGGTTGTTTACCAAATGCCATTGGTAAGGTTGTACATACTAACGTGTTAATTTGGTTTTCAATATCGCGGTTTTGTCCAGAACGTTGATATAAATCATAAAAAGCCCCAATTGATAAGCTTGCTCCCTTCCCGGCCATAAAGTTAAATACTATCATATTATTAATATCTAGCGCATATTTCCCCGGATTAGTAGCTAACACATCATTGGTTGTTAACCAATTACCGCTTTTATAAAAGTATTTTGTAATTAATGAATTATTTTCCAATGGGTAGATTGGATATTGCGAAGCTTGCGGACCATTCCAATCATATAACTGATAACGAGAAAACGGAATATTTCCAACAACATTATTATAACCATACTCATTTTCATAAGCTAAATTCCGATAATAATCATCGCTCACCTTATTAATTGAAGTGGGAATTAAAATCGCAAAAGTTAAGGATAAACTAGCAACAAAGAAGGTTAAAAAGAACCACCCAATTTTTTTCAAGGAAATTGCCATAATAATAAAACGGAATTTATTATTAAAATGTTTAAAATGAACGCGGCTAGTAATTTTTTCAATTCACTTATTAGGATGAATATTCTTATTTGGATTTAATAAATCTAACGGACTAATTGATAATTGCCGAGCAGCGGTAAATAAAATTACACTAACAGTTACAATTAAAATTAAGCCAAAACAAATTACTAATGGGATCGGATTAAAAGAAAATACACTCGGGATGACAAAATATTTATTAAAGACTACCATAATTGGATACTGTAACACAACTCCAATTAATCATCCTAATGGTACTCCGACCAGGGTAACAAAAATTGAATATACTAAATAAGAACTAGCAATATGCATTCCGGTATAACCATTGGCTTTTAAAATTCCATTTTCAACTTTTTCCTGGTTAATAATTTTTTTAATTAAAATAACTAGAGTAAAAATTAAAATTAGTAAGAAAATAACAACTAAAGTAATACTTACCGCACGATAAATTTTAATTGAAGTTCCTAATAATGAATAACGAACATAAATTAATTTCGTATCATCACGGTTTAAAATAGGAGCATTTTTATTAGTTGGAGTATTTAATGATAAATAATCACTTGCTAAATATGTTTTAAAGCGTTCTAAATCAGTTAATTTTTGGTTCGGACGTTGGTAAGATAAAAACGCTGTACTATCTTCTTCAATATCTAAATCGGGAGCAATATTATTTTGTAAACGAAATACTTGTGGTGAAACATATACCACAGAATCTATTTCTAAATCAGGAAAAACATCCGTATTATAAATTGTCGGGTAAATATTAGCCACATCTCCCCCAATGGCACCCACAAAAAAGCCAGTATTTTGACCAATTGTTAACTGATCTCCTAAACTTAAATTGTGATTTTTAGCATACTGAGGAGTAATAATAACATACACTGAATTGGTTGAATCATTAATATCAAATTTACTATATTTACTAATAATTTTTAATTGATCATAATCTAATAATTGTTGTCAATTAATAACTTTAAATTTAACATTTGAAGCTAAATCTCAATATTCATATTGCTCACGCATTTGAATTGCAAAATTTGTCGCATCTCCAACTAGTTGATAATAACTACTTGTAAAAGCATAAGGTCCATATTCCTTCCCATTACGTAAGTTATTTTTAAAATCAGCATTCGTATTTTTTGAATTATAAAAATCATTAACAGTAAAAGTAGCATTATTAATATTATAGTTAAATCCTGGTTCTGAATTATTAGTAATTGTCGGTGAATAATACATTTTAACTGAATTTAATAATTGCGAATTATCAGTTTTGTATAACATGCTAAAATTACCATCTAAACCTTTAGTATAAATCTCATTTAAAATATCAGTTTGGTTAGGAAGATCTTTTTGTGGAGTTCCTTTACTATAATCAATGTCTTTTAACCAAACATTTCCGGTGGTTGGGTTAATAAAATCAGCAATTTTTTGACGATTTGCACTATCATCACTAGTAATCCCCACATGGTTAGCATAGGCCACTAATAAATTAATGGTATTTTTTGAGATGTCACTCTTCACAAAATTTTCCATAAAATAAGTAATAACATCAATATTAGAAAATTGTTTTGTATTCGGATTATAAAAACTACCAATTAATGATTTACGAAAATTATCATTATCAACATTAAAATTATATAAACCGTTATTAGTAAATTTTAAAGGGTTAGTGGGATCATTAATTTCAATGCTACTAACTTGTCCCCCACTAATAATAATTTTAATATTATCAGGATTAATTTTTTTTAAAACATGATTGTCACCTAAACTTAAAAATGGCAAGGTTTTTGTTTTTCCCGCCTTATCCGTAATCATGTGATACTCATTATCAAAAGCAAACCAAGGAATAATTGTTTCAACATTATGAGTGCTTTTTTTCTTACTATTATAATTTAAAAGATAGTCATAGTTAAAAGTTCCTTGCCCCATAAAACGATAAGCATCTGTTAACCGTTCATTGACAATTCAAGAAACAGATAATAGCAATGTTGAAAGAATAACTAAAATTACAAATATTAAAATTTGAGTTTTTTCCTTCAACATATTCTTAAATGTTTGTCAAAACAATAACATACATTTTCTCCTTTTGTTTACCAATAGTTATTAGGAAAATAATTCCTACTGGGTGCGAACTTTTAAACATTCTGGCTTTGTTTAAACATTATACTAATTAATTATATGCTATTTCTTAATAATTTAAAAATAAAAATAACTAAAAATTGCATACCCTACTGTTCCTGTAAAGCTAAGACCACTAAAAGTAATGGCAATTACTTCGTTAACCCCGGCTTTAATTCCAACAAAAGATGATAAGGTATAATTAAATTTTCAAGGATTATTATCTCCTAATGGTGCTCCTTTTAAATAAGAACTGTACTCAAAAAGACCAGCAAAATTAACCGTAATTAAACTAAATACAATTGACATTAAAACTGTACCCCCAATGGCAATTGGTAAATATTCTATTAATGAATCATTATTAAAGTAACTAACAATCCCATAAGTAAGATAACTAAGCAAAATTAAGAGTCCAAATAAAAATATTAATAATAAAAATAACGGTTCGGAATGTGACCAGTTGATATGATGATTATCATCAAAATAGTTTTTAATTCACTGCGAATTATTTCAAGAAGTGTCTTTTAAAATTGCATTATTTGTTGTTGCAAAGGTAATAATACTAAAAATTAATGTTACAAACACAAAAATAATCGTAAAAGAAAAAACAGAAATTTTAAACTTATTCATTTAAGGTCTCCTTTGTAATTTTAGTTAAGTATTTTTAACCCTTTATTATTGCTAGTTCTTTGATAGTTTTTCTTACCAATATAATAACGAAATATAGTTTTATTAACAATAGATAATAACTAAAAAAATAAAAAAATTATTTGTATTTCAAACAAAATTTTAGTGTGAAACAAATAATTTTTAACTATGCAATCGTAATATTTGTTAACCGGTTATTTTTAATTCTTCATAATCCTAAGCTTATTGTAACACCTAAAATAATTAAAATAACGGCAATGGTAATTCCTACTACGGATAAATCAAATGGTAAGCCCAAGAGCATTCCACTTTTTTGGAACAAGACATTAATAATAATTTCTCATGCTAGTTCGGAAACAAAATAACTTAATAAATATCCAATTATAACTGCTAATAAATAAAATCCTAACACCATAAAGACAATTTTGCGAACTTTATATCCTAAAACTTTTAAAGTTAGAATAATTCGTTTATTTTCATCTAACACCATACTAATTAGCACAGCCAGAATCAAGGCCACAATAATAACTGTTAAGATTTCCAGAACTGTTAAGACATCATTAACTGTTTCCATTCCCTTACCAAAAATTTCCCGCAAGGTATCAAATGGTCATATTTTATTGAACCCGTTAATTAATTTGGTATTTGCTCTTAATTCTGCAGCCTTCCCAATATCAATTTTAGGAGTTCCCCCACTGGTATCTCATAAAGTAAAATCATAATCATCTTTTAGCGAAAAGGCCGATAAAATTCGATATGGCTGTAATATTCCTCCGTTATTATCAATTTTTGTTGCAATTGAATTATGATAAGGGATTGTGGGAAATGGGACACCTTTCCCCAATAAATTTATTCACTGATTCATTACAATTTGTAAAGAATTCTCATTGGTATATAAATTACCAGAACTAATATCAGCATCATCACTACCAATTACTTTAAAATTAACTGGCACATAGCCAATCATATTAGTTATACGAACATTAACAGTAATGACATCCCCGGGGTTCACATGCGAGGATTCATAAACCCGTTTTGCTAGGACAGTCGGAATTGGTTCGTTAATTGCTTTTTGGGGATTATTACCAACAGGCGTTGAAGAAATTGTATAACCAAATACCTTATTCTGAACATCTTGTAAACTTAAATGACGAGATTCAAAATTAAAATAACTATCACGAAATTCTTGTTGAGCTGGTAATCCTACTGCAAACAAATCACTAACGGGGTTATCCGCATTCTTATCATCATAAGGCCCTCACCGCGTTGGTTTTGAAGTATAGGGCATATCAAACTGCGGATTGTAAACCATATAAGGACCAAAATATATTTTTGGGTACAATCCCCCTGTTAAACTACTTAGATTTCGAATTGTAATTAAAATTTGACTAATTTCTTTAATTTGGTCAGGAATTACTCCTTGTTGTTCTAAAATAGTTTGGATTCACGGACTTGATAATAAATTTAGTAAATAATCTCAGCCATTAACTTCGGTCCCATTTGCAATCACTTTGTAATTAACAATTGCTTTCAAAGTTTCGGAATCTAATAATGGGTACTTACCATTTTCAATACTAATTTTACTTTTTGGAGTGGGATTATTTGGATCACCAATAATATTTAAGAAGTCCCCACATACCGAAGGAGCAATCGGATAAGCAGTCGGTGTAGCTAAGGCTGGGAAACATAACAAGGGATTAGGAAAATTAAAAGTCTTCCCATTATTTAAAATTTTTGCCGGATGAAATTTTGCTGCTTCATCTTGCGTTGATAGCCACTGATAAGTTGTCCCACCTTTTGTTTCAGTAGTAACATCTTCTTGGTCATAACTTGTTATTAAATATGACTTAACATCATCTTTAAAATAACGGAAAGAATTTTTAACAACATTCTTCGCCATTACCCCCGCATCAAGTTGGAACATTAATAAAAACGAAGCAAAGGTTAAAACAACCATTACCATTATTCATTTTCCTAATGATTTTAGAGCAAAGGTAAACGATAAGTGAACGTTAAAAGATAATCCTAAATGTCAAATTTTTTTATGTTGTTTTTTAACTTTGCGAGTTTTAAAACTTAGATTATTACTTTTTAAATCATAGATTAAATCAAGCACACCTCGGTTTAATAAAATAAAGGCGATTGTAAAAGCTAAAATAATAAATGCAACTGGGACAAAAATAATTGCGCTGGTAAAAATTAAGGGGTTAAAATAAAACATTGTTAATGGTAACCCAATTGAATAAATGTTTAAACTAGTAAAATACATTTGCATTGGAATACTTAATGCTCATCCTAACACACAACCAATAATCATTGTAAAAACAATGTTGCAAGTGAAGATAAAAGCTAATTTATATTTCTGGTATCCTAATGCTTTTAAAACTCCAATTTGGCGTTTTTGATTCTCGATATCTTTTTTGATAAAGAAACCAATAATAATTGCAATAATAATTGAACAAGCAATCGCAATTGAACCATCAATAATAAAACTAGCATTTGTTAGCATTACCACTTGGCCAGGAAATGAATTCGAAAAACTAGTGATTATATCATCGGCGGACACAAAATAATTATTTAAAGCATCACTCAAGAGCTTAATGCGACTCGCTCCGGTTAACCCCCTACTAATATTAATATAAGCAGTTAAAGTTTCAAAACCGTTTGGAAATACTGCTTCAATGTTTTTAAAATCATTGGCATTACCATATAATAATGCGCCGTTTTTAAAATCAATTGAAGTGTTACTTTGAACAAGGGTTACCATATTTGCCAAAACCGGATAAATATCACTATACTTAGTTGCCCATCCTTTAACTTTGTAAATCATATTTTCACTACCCGCATTTTGGAAAGATAAGTTTAAATTACCCCCAACCGGAATTCCATTATAATCACCATATTGGCGGGAGATATAAATTGAGCCCTGGTCAATTGTTTGGATTAATTTATTTTTATCAGCATCATAAACAGTATTAAAAGGAGCTCGAAAAACATTATCACTTCGTCAACTATCCCCATCATAAAATAACTGGTCTGGATTTTTATAGACCGCAGAAATGTTATAATATTGAACATCACTGTTAATTAAACTTTTAAAAGTAAATAAATAATTTAAAGAATAACTAATATCTAATTGAATATGGGGATTATTAATAATTTTATCTAAACCACTATCATGGGGATGTAAAATAATATAGTTCAATAAGGCCGCTTGTAAACTCTCATTATAGTTTTTATGCAAGCTTGTAAAAGAAGCTGTTCCAGTAGTTGGGTTTAAATATAGTGGGGGAGTTGTTCAAGTACATAATTGATCATCATTGGTACATTGTAAATTACTTAAATCAGATTTAATTGTATTAAATGTTAACTTATTAGCATCAATTTTACTTTCATCATAAAACTCACTCAAAAATTTTCGGTTGAGTTTATTATATTCTCCCGTTGAAAAAATATTATTATCAATAAATAACCTATCCGCTTTAACTTTATACTGATATGTACCACTATAATGAGCTAAATCTTTCACCCCATTTTTAACTTGAAAAACAGAAGAAAATAATGCAGTAAAGGTTAACATTGCTGCAATAACAAAAAATATTAAACCAATAAACTGGGTTATTTTTTTAAGAAACCCCCGGGTTGCTTCACAAAATAAATTCTTCATTTGGTAACTATCTTTCTAAATTATCCTTTATTTTCCCTAATCTTTATAAAATATATTATACTCATTTATCTTAGCAAAATAATAAATTTTTTGCAAAAATTAAAAATAGTTGCTAGATTTTCCTCACAACTATTATTTGTTTAAATAATCACAACTAAATTTTTTAATATTAAATAATAAATTAACTAATTCTGATCCCACTTGGGTAAGATTATACTCGGAATAATGAACATTATTTTTAACAACCACCAGTTTTTCAACAACATTTTGGGCGACTAAATTATTTAAAAATTTGGTCACAACCTTTTTCGTACAATCTTTTAAAATATTGTGTAATTCATTAAAACCTGTTTGTTGCTTATTTAAAACATTAATAATTTTAATTGCTCATTTTTGCTTAATAATATTTATAAAATTATTAATGGTTGTAATATCTTCATCACAACAATTAAAATCACAATTACAAACTAGCGCACAACAAGTTTTTGTGTTAATTTCGCACCATTCTAACATTTTTTTCATCCCTACTTTACTAGATTGTTTACACCTTAACTATAACATAAAAGTTCTCAAAATAAAAAGGAATTACCCTTGTAATTCCTAATTATAACTTCGTGTTATTTGCCTGAAATTGTTGACAGTTCTTTTGAAACTGATTCAACATAAACACCCACAATAATATGAAGACCTTTATTTTTAGCAGTTAAAACAACCCCTGGAACTCCGGTTTTTTTAATTGTATCAACATCAACTTTCGTATTATCTTCAACTGTTAAACGTAATCTTGTCATACAGTTATCCACTTTAACTAAATTATCATGACCAATTGCATCATAGATAATTTGGGCCATTTTTGTAGCACCTTGTGGATCTTTCGCTAAGTCAATACGAGTAATTTCTCCGCTAGCATTAACTGGTGCTGTTCCGGCTGATACTGGTGTAGCTGTGCTGCTAACTGTGGCAGTTGCTATTTTAGCTTTTTGTTTTGCTAATTTTTTTTCAGCATGTGTTTTCACAACTTTACCTAATTTTTTAGCAATTTCAGCAGCTTCGTCTTCACGTCCTGGAGTAACTAAGTTTAATTTTTTAATTAAGTATTTGAAACTAAAGAAGTAAGCAGCACCTTGGATAATTCCAATTGGAAGAATCATTAATGGGTTACCAATTACTTTGTAAGCACTGTTTTGAAGTACTCCTGAAATTGTTGACATATCTCATGATGTTTTAATTGAGATGGCTCAGTCAACAAATCCAGCACTAAATCCAAATCCGGAACGAATTCCCATTCCAACTGTTAACGCTGCGAATGCTCCTGTTAAAAAGGCGTGAATTCCTAATAATAATGGTGCTAAGAAAATAAATGAGAATTCAATTGGTTCAGTAACCCCCGTTAAGAATGAAACCCCAGCCGCTGAACCTAAAATTCCGGCAATTTCCGCACGTTTAGTTTTATTTTCAACTGATAAAATCATTGCCGCACAGGCTGCTGGTAAACCAAACATCATCATTGGGAAGAATCCAGTTTGGAAGATACCACTTCCTCCAGCTAATCCAAATTCAGAGTTAGCATACATTTTTCCTAAAAAGGCATTAATATCCCCATTAATAGTTGTTGTAATACCTGTATAATTTCAACCAACAATTGTTGCTAAGTGGCCATCAGGTGTTAAGGTATATTGTGCTCATTGCAATGTTCCATCCACAATTCTTCATAGGGCAACCCCATCTAAACTCATTAAGTGCCCTGAAATTGGTTGTTGGAATCATAAGTATGTATTTAAAACTTGGTGTAATCCAAATGGAATTAATAAACGGTTAAAAATTCCATAGAAGAACGCTCCCAGAGGTGGAATTGCTCCTAAACCATATCCTAAATATTGAAGAACTAATTGGAATCATGGTCAAATTGCGGCTACCACAAATGATCCCCCTAAGAAGAATAATGCTGTTACCATTGGTACAAATCTTCTTCCTGAGAAGAACCCTAAAGCAGCTGGTAATTTAACATCTTGGTAACGGTTGTAAATTAACGCTACACAACAACCTGATAAAATACCACCAAAGACTCCCATGTCAATGTTATATTTAGCCCCATAACCACCACCAGGTAGTTTTTGACTAAAATCAAAGACATATAAAATCCGTGAGTGTTCAACTGCTCATTGTTCACCATTTCCAAAGTTCCCAATTGGAGTATTTCCTAATAATACATTGTTATAGTATCATTGGGGAATAACACCCATTAAGCCAGTTAATGCAAATCAACCAAATAAAGCAACTAAGGCCGCTTCACCTCGGAAGTCTTTTGACATCCCAAATCCTAAACCAACGGCGAATAAGGGTGCTAAATTACCAACAGCGGCATTCCCAATTGCGGATAGAATTGTTCCAATGTATCATAACCCTGATAAGTTACCATTTTGGGTTAATGCTGAATTAATACTTGAGTCAGTCATAATTCCACCAATCCGCAACATTAAAGCGGCAATCGGCAATACAACAATTGGGAATTGCAAGGCTTTTCCTAATTTTTGCAAATATTGCATTTTTACTTTTCTCCTTTCATAATTTTTAACAAATAATTTCTTTAATCAAAAAAGGACTAAATTAAGTGGCTAACTTAATAATAGTAACTATTCCTACAACAAAGGCAATGGCAAATAATGATGCTAAGATTAAAAAAATATTACCCTTAATTTCATCAAGGATTTCTCATTCTCTTGCTATTTTCATGGTTTGATCACGTTGAAAGCGGATGCGATTTTTTCACCAAAAAAAGTGAAGTAATATCAAAATAACAGCAATGACAAAAGAAACCCCAATAACTCATCCCCAAATTACCATTTGGGTGTGATGATCAAGATTATTGGATGCATTGTTATTACTGTTATTTTCAGCTAATAAAAACAAAATATTGATAAATCGTTGCACTTTTGTTACTTACCCCTCATTGTAAAAAATATATTTCATTAAAGAAATCTACCTATATGGTACAACTACTTCGGTAAAATTAAATTTCAAAATAATCGTATACAAAAAATAATTCCATATTTTTTTAGGTCTCTTTAAAAATGAATTTTAAAAAATTATTTTTAAGATTTCTTATCTAGTTTCCGTCAACGTTTAACCATCTCACCAGCCCTTGCGACTGCACGTTCGGCACCAGGGTATTTTTTTAATAATTGTGAATAAATAATATCAACAATTAATAATTCAGAAACTTTTGCCGACATCGTGTTAAATTTATAATCACCATCATAAGTTTTGAATTGAATAATATTATCAATAATATTTTTAAATTCACTATGCTCGTTAGCAGTAATTAAAATAACCCGTAAATGATTAGCTAAACTTACCCGGATAATTTCCCGAATTTCATTTGTTGTTCCGGATGTTGAAATTAAAATAATAAGATCCTCTCTGGTTAAAGCTGACATATTCGCAATATGGACATGAATATCCTGACTTAAAATTGCTGGAATGCCAATTTTATTTAAGTTTGAGGCTAATTCAAAACAAGGAATTCAAGAGGAACCAACCCCAAATAATAAAACTTTCCGACTTTTAATAATATCATCAACAACTTTATTAATTCGCTCATGGTCAAGAGAATCAACTGTCTGGTTAATCGCATAAATATAATAAATCCGGTTATTATTAATATCACCAGCTAATTCATTATTTAAGGATAAAGAATAATTATATTTAATAAAATTATTACGTTCATAAATATATTGTTGCAATAGTTTTAACGAATGATAACCAACTTTTTTAACAAAACGGGTAATCCCAGATACAGAGACATTTGCTTTGATAGCAATTTCATTAATTGTATGCGTTGTAAAGTAATTAGGATTTTCATTAATAAAATTAAAAATTGCGATTTCAACATTTGTTAATTTAGTTCGATCAAATTCTAAAATATTGAATTGCTTCATCTTATTGTTATTGTTTACCATCTTGATTCTTCCTTTTTGCTAGCTAGCTTTGTGTAAGGGCTAACTACTTATTTTATTGTAATTAAAAAAAAAAAAAAGCAATCTGCCCGCGTATTAATAGACTTAAAAACAAATTAAAAATCAAGTTTCCATTATTGGAAACTTGATTAATTATTAGTTATCTTTTAATTAAATAACGAATTTGCCCATATAAGACAATTCCTGCTAAAGGAACACACATCATCGCTAAGGAAACTAAACTCATCTGTCATGACAAGGTTGGTGGCGTGGAATAAATCACACCGGTCGGATCATTTAAGAAAATTTGGTTTAAACCAGGAATATAAACAATCATAAAGTTTAAAATTAAGGTTAAAAATATTGAACCTAGTAAGTAATAATTTAATTTATGTTTTTGATGATATTTTATTTTGTAATTTGGTAAGCGAATTGCATACACATAAATCGCAGGAGCACAAGTCATTACTAACACCGCCACTATTTTGGCATCGGCATTACTATCAAACACTTCGCGACCAATAAAGAAGGTTGCAATAACACTAGCTGCTGTAATGAAACTAATAAAGAATAATGTTAACAACTCATGGGAGAAGAATGATTCTTTTTTATTTCGCGGTTTATCGAGCATTAAACTGCCATCATTATGATCAAGACCAATTGGAATCGCTAATAAAGTTTCAATAATTAAGTTAAACCATAGAATATTTACTGATTCAAAAGGTTTGATAGTTGTGATAATTGAAATTAATAAGAACGCCAGCACCTCGGCAATATTAGCAGAAATAACAAAAATAATTGCCCGTTTAATTTTTTGATAAACATTGCGCCCTTCTTCAACCCCTTTAATAATAGTTGAAAAGTTATCATCTTGTAAAATAATATTGGCCGCTTCTTTTGAAACATCGGTACCGGTAATTCCCATGGTGACTCCAATATCAGCTTTATTTAAACTTGGCGCATCATTAACACCATCACCAGTCATTGAAACCACATAATTTAATTCTTGTAAACACTCGACAATTCGGGTTTTATGTTCAGGATTAACCCGGGCAAATACATTCACAGTTTTTAATTTTTCTTTTAACTGATCATTATCAATACTATCAATTTGATGACCACTCATCACATTTTCTTCGGAATCAACAATTTTTAATTGTTGCGCAATAGCAAAGGCTGTAACTTTATGATCGCCAGTAATCATTAACACTCTAATCCCAGCATGGTGAGCTTTTTCAATTGCGACAATTGCTTCGGGACGTGGAGGGTCAATCATACCGACCGCTCCTAAGAAAATCAAATCACTTTCCAGCGGAGAGTCATCTTGTTCTTTGAACGCAAATGCTAATACCCGTAACGCTTCATGGGATAATTTCATTGCTTTCGCATAAACTATTTTTTTAAGTTCTGTTGTTAACGGAATGATTTTTTCATCTAAATATATTTTCGTACACTGTTCTAATAGTTGGTCAATTGCCCCTTTGGTATAAACAATTTTTTTATTATTAACCTTGTTAACAGTGGTCATTAGTTTTCGATCAGAATCAAAGGGAATTTCATCCACTCTTTTGTATTTTTTTCTCCATTCGGTTTCGCGAATGATAATTGCTCGCGTAAAATCAACTAAGGCAATTTCAGTTGGATCACCAATTTTTTCCTTTTTCTCATTAATAGCATCGTTACATAATGTTAAACAGTTAATAAAATGCTGGTGGTGAGGGCTTTCTTTATGACATTTATAAGCATTTGTTTTTAAGATATTATTATTAAAAATAACTTCTTTCACCGTCATTTTATTTTGGGTTAACGTTCCAGTTTTATCTGAACAAATAATGTTAACAGATCCTAAGGTTTCTACCGCATCTAATTTTTTAACAATAACATTAACATTTGACATCCTTTTCGTTGACAATGACAAAATAACAGAAACAATTACCATCAACGACTCAGGAATAACTGCAACTGCGATGGTAACCGAAGTCATCATATTAACTGGTCAATCATTTTTATCAGTGAAAAAGAAGAAACCGAAGACTGCAATGGCTAAAATAACAGCAACCACTGAAACTCATTTTGTTAATTTTGCTAACCGTAGTTGAAGTGGTGTTTTATTTTGTTTTGTTTCCGAAACACTTTTAGCAATCTTTCCAATTTCACTATCAACAGCATTAGCCACCAAAACTCCAATTGCCCGACCATTGGTAATAAAAGTTGACATAAAAGCAATGTTATGTCGCTCAGCTAACACTAATTTATCTTTATTAATAATTTTACTATTTTTTTCAACGGGAACTGACTCTCCGGTTAAAGCTGATTCATCAATTTGTAAATTACTTGCTTCAACCAAGCGAATATCCGCTGGAATATATTTCCCCGCTTCTAAGATAACAACATCTCCAACTACTAATTCAACAGCTGGGATTTCAACAATTTCCCCATTCCGTTTCACAACCGCCATGGGAATTGTTAATTGCTTAAGTGCTTCTAAAGATTTGCGAGCCTTCATTTGTTGAATTGTTTGAATTAAAGCATTAATAATAACAATTGTCATAATTACGATAAAATCAATAAAATCAATGTGCTGATTAATAATGCGCTCGACAACAATTGAAATAACTCCGGAAATAATTAAGATCAATGATAATGGTTCAATTAACGCTAGTAAAAAAATTAAACTTCAATGGCGATTTTTAGTCTTCACTAATTCATTTTTACCATTTTTCTTTAATTTTGCTTGGGCTTGTTCAGTTGTTAGTCCCTGTTCAATACTTGTTTCTAACTCTTGTTCTAATTCTTCTTCTGTTTTGTTAAATCACATTTTTTATATCGTCCCTCTCCTTTTAATTTACTTTTAAACTAGCAACTAAGTTTAAAATATTACTTTCAATATCACTATTAATACTTAACAATTCACCATAAGTTTTAATAAAAGTATTATTTAAAGTTGTTAATTTTTTATTAGCATCCGTTAGTAATTCATTAATCTTTTTAAAAAGTGCACGAAATTCAGGAGAATTAATTTTTTGATAAATTTCATTTTTTAAATCATATTCTTGTTGATTGTTAATTTTTATTTTTTCAGTTTCTAAAACTAGTTTTCGTAAGAGAATAAATAATACCCTAGCTGCTTCAAAAGTACAGACAAATAATCCAGGATGGTTGTCAATTTCTTTGATATATTCACCATTATTTCTTCAGTCTGCTGGGATATTGCGGGCAATGATAGCCCCAAATTGTAAATTATGATTGTTGATATCCTGAATAAATTTGGTAATATAGTTGGAATGGAAAGTATCAACATCCTTAATTTCATAATAAATTTCTTCAAATTTATGATTATTAATTTTTACTTGGTGAATAATATCCGCCCCGTTTTTACCAGGATTAACACGCTCAATAACATCACCATATTGCTTAAATTGATTAGTTAAAAAATCTGCAAAATCTTTTTCTGATTGGTTTCCTTTATTTTTAACATTTGTTAAAATCCGGATTTGCTCATTCAGCTGATCAATTTTATTGTGATATTCTTTGGTAGCTTGTTCATAACTGTAGTCAAAATTTTTTTGAATGGAATCTGTCAAAGCATCTTTTAAGTTATTAAATGTTTGCATTAGTTCAGTATAATTTTTTCTCTCATTTGCTAAATCTGTCTGGTGAGTTTTTTGCGTTTCTTGAAAATGAATATTAAGTTCACTTAAAACACTTAACTGTTTTTGCAATTCTTTTTCTTTTTCATTAAATTCATTTGTAATTTTTAAGCGTAAATTTTCCTCTTGTTCTTTAGCTTTAATAATTAATAAATCATTGTATTCAGCTTTTAATATTAATTGGCTAGTTTCTAACTTTTTTTTTACTTCTTGATTAATAAAAGCTTTAATATGTTCATCTTTTGCTAAATCCAATTTTTGTAAATCAATTGTTTTTTCGCAATAAGGACAAGTTATTTTATAATCCACAATTTTAATTCTCCTTTCCTAACTCCCACAGCACATCTATTATATAAATTATATCTTAATAATAAATAAAAAAACAATGTTCTAAAACATTGTTTTTTTATCCTCGGTGCCGTTCAGAAACATGAATTTCTGCTTGTAAATTTTCATTTTCTAAATTCGCGGTTAAATATTTTTCATTGGTTGGTAGTACTAAAAGTGTTGTTGTTAAATAAGAAATCTCAACAGTGGGATTTACTAATTGAAAGTTAAAAACATGGCCACCTTTTGTTTTACTATCATCTAAAAAATGAAAATGATAGTTGTGTACTCCAATTGTGTTAGCAAATTCGGGAGTTCAAAAACCAACTAATGAACCACGTAAGTTTTCAAATTTAGCAATTCCCTGATCTTTGGTTGCATTAATCAAAGTTGGGTATGGTTTTTCTTGATAAGCCACTGTTCTTGTTGAAATTTTTTCAAAATAACCAGTAACTTTTAAAGCATAAAAGATGTTTTTACTAGGAAAATATTCAATAATAATTGCTTCTAACTCTTCCAGAGTAATTTTTTTTTCTAAGGTAAATGTTTTATCCGCTTTGAAAAAACTTAACGAAGCAAAAGGGGAAGTTCAAGCAGGTTTAACATTGTGGACACTACCATCGGCTTTTAATTGGTAGGCTTTACTATCTAAAACAATTAACTCCCCATCTAAATGGTCAAAAGTCCCCAGCCCAAAATTTCCATGTTTTAATAATTCTTTAAAAGTAATTGAACCATCATAGTTCCCCGCAATTAAACTAGCAATTGTTGAATATTGATACAATTGAGAATAATTTTTTTTCATTAGTAAATTTCCTTATCAAGCAATGTTTTAGCTAATAAAATATTATCTTTATAATCAACCGGAATATCAACAATAACTGGTTTGTTAGCAGCTAACGCTTGTTCTAACACACTTTGCAGTTCATTTGGGTGGTTAACACGTAGACCGATCGCCCCAAAACTTTCAGCATATTTAACAAAATCAACTGGTCCAAGTTCGACAGCAGAAATACGATTGTATTTCATGTTTTGTTGGAAAGCCACCATATCAAAATAACCATCATTTCAAATTAAGTGGACTAGTGGTAAATTTAATCGCACAGCAGTTTCTAATTCCATTGCCGAAAATAAAAATCCACCATCTCCTGACATTGATACTACTTTTTCTTCTGGGCGAACTAAACAAGCAGCAATTCCCCATGGTAAGGCTACTCCTAATGTTTGCATCCCATTACTAAATAATAATCTTCGTGGTTCATATGAACGGAAGTGGCGAGCCATTCAAATATAAATTGAACCAACGTCAACTGCTACTGTAACTTTATCATCAATTAAAGCGCGTAGAGTATTAATAATGTGCAAAGGATGGGTTAAGTTACCATCACTCGTGATTTTAACATTTTGACTAGCCATTAATCTAATGTGTAAATCATTTAATATTTTATCTTCCGCTGGATTTAATGTTAATCCTTCAAATTTATCAATAAATTTATTTAGAGTAGCTGGTAAATCACCAATTAACTCTAATTCTGGTTGGTAATAATTATCAATATCCGCAATTACTTCATCAATATGAATAATTTTTGATTTTTTATTATGGTTTCACACAATCGGATCATATTCAATCGGATCATAACCAACCGCAATTACTAAATCTGATTGGTCTAATAAAATATCTCCTGGTTGGTTTTTAAATAAACCAACACGACCATAAAAACAAGTTTCTAATTCTCGTGAAATCACTCCGGCTGCTTGGAAAGTTTCCACAACTGGAATTTTTGTTTTTGTCAATAACTTACGAATTACTGTTGTCACTTCTCGACTTGAAGAACGCATTCCTAATAATAAAACTGGTAATTTTGCTTTTTTAATTTCTACTATTAACTGATCAATTTTTGATTCCTCAGCTGGTCCTAAATCATAATTATTAAAAGGCAGGATTGCTGTTTCTTTTAAATCAGTAGCATTAACAATATCTTGGGGTAAAGAAACAAATGTTGCTCCTTTTCGTGGTGAAGTTGCTTCCCGAAAGGCATTAACCAAGGCTTCTGAAATATTATCAGGGTGGACTACTTCTTTACTATATTTAGTAATTGGAACAAATAATGCCGCATTATCCATCGATTGGTGGGTTCTTTTTAAACTATCAGCTCGGGAAACATTCCCCGCAATCGCAACAATCGGGTCCCCTTCCGCATTCGCAGTAACTAAACCAGTTGCTAAATTAGAAGCACCTGGTCCACTGGTTACCAAGACAACTCCTGGATTTCCAGTAATTCTTCCAATTCCGCCAGCAATAAAAGCAGCATTTTGTTCATGACGAGTTAAGATTAATTTTGGTCCCCGGTCTAATAACACATCAAAAACTTTATCAATTTTGGCACCGGGGATACCAAAAATATATTCAACATTTTGATTAATCAAGGTATCAACAACAATATCGGCACCGGTAATTTTTTTATTTTCCATACTATTCCTCCTTCCTCTAATTTAATTTTAATTATAGTCTTAATTATTTTTACTTTAAACTTTGTAGTTCATAATTTTAAAATAAAAATAATTAGCGAAAAGAAAACATTTTTACTAAAATAATTTTGGTAAAATGCCTCCGCTAAAATTTAATCCCTAAGCTTTACCTTTGCAACCAAATCAACCAGTTAATTCACTAAAAGTTTCTTTAATTGCTTCATAACCTGGATGTAATAATTTACGAGGGTCAAATCCTTTACCATTTTCTGGTTTATCTTTGCCTTCTTCAATATATTTTCTTGTGGCCGCCGCAAAAGCAATTTGTAATTCAGTATTAACATTTACTTTACTAATTCCTAATGAAATTGCTTTTATCACTTGGTCTTGGGGAATTCCACTACCCCCATGTAATACCATTCCAATTTGGGATGCCGCTTGAATTTTTTCTAATGCTTCAAAATTCAATCCTTTTCATCCTTTTGGGTATGGTCCATGAATGTTTCCAATTCCAGCGGCTAAAAAACTAACTCCTAAATCAACCATTTTTTTAGCTTCGGCAGGATCACCAATTTCGCCGGCTCCAATAACCCCGTCTTCTTCACCCCCAATTGTTCCAATTTCAGCTTCCACTGAAACTTCATGAGCGTTTGCGTAGGCAATAACTTCTTGGGTATTTTTATAGTTTTCTTCAAATGGGTGATGACTTCCATCATACATTACTGATGAAAATCCCGCGTCAATCGCTGCTTTACAGCTTTCTACTGATTGTCCATGATCTAAGTGTAACGCAACAGGAACAGTTATGTTTAAAGAATCTAATAAATTAGTTACCATTGCTTCAACAAATTTAAATCCTCCCATATATTTGTTAGCACCTTCTGATACTCCTAAAATAATTGGAGTGTTAGTTGCTTGGGCCACTTCTAATAATGCTTTTGTTCATTCTAGATTATTAATGTTAAAATGACCAACAGCATATTTATTTTGATGAGCTTTGTCAACCATTCCTTTAGCATTTACTAATCTTGTATGATATTTTCTTGCCATATTGTTTTTTCTCCTTCTATATATTTAACTTTAACATTAATATTATAAACCTTTTGCCTAATAAATATCGGAAAAAGAATAGGAATTAATAAATTTTTAAAAAATATCACATATTTTTCAAAAATTTCCAAATAAAATTAAAAAATTATTGCTTTTTTTGGGAAAAATTACACACTTTTACAAAATATGTTATCATAAAGACAGGTTAAGATAAATTCTTAACCAAACAATATGTTTCCGTTCAAAATAGTTTTTCATAATTTTTTCTAAACACAGTATTACTGTGTTTTTTGTTTTTTAAATTTGTTTTGTTTTTTTAAGATTTTAAATATTTATTATCTAAAAAATTGAATAAATATAAGGTTTAAAATTTATTAAATTAATTTTTTTCATATTTATGAAATCTATTTATTTTAGAATTTACTATGCTATTTATAAAAATGCTATATGGTAACATATAGTGGATAGAAATTTGTTCCAGGATTTGGAAGGACCTCCTTTACCTGGTTAAATAATGAGTTTCCGTTTGTAAATAGTTTTTTCTAGACCTCAAGTTAGCGCTTGAGGTTATTTTTATTTTTAGCAATAATTAAAGATAAATAAAAACCCAACTTGATCTCAAGTTGGGTTTTTTAATTCTATTCTTGTAAAACATCTAAGACACGAGTACGTTTTAATGAAATATAACCACCAAGTAATGAAATAGTATAGGTTATTAATACAATCATAATAATAATTACAAATAGTCACCATGTTTTAATAATCGGTAATACAAATCAACCAACTAAAGCTCCGATAACTGCCACATAAATGAATCAACCAGCTAAGATTCCTAGTCCTAAGCCAACGACAATAACTGGGAAGTAAATTCCTAAAATTGCTTTGGTAATTTCACAATTTCGATAACCTAACACTTTCATTGTTGAAATTAATAGTTTATTTTCTGTAATAATCATATTAGCAGTAAAGACAATAATGATAAAACATATTGCAATGGCAATTGCTAAGAAGAAATATAATGCAATTGTAATTAAATCAACAAAACTTTCAATAACATGTAATTGTTGTGATAATAAAGCATCAAAAGTTAATCCCGCATAACCATATTGCGGATACATTGTTTTTAAATCCGCACCGGGTCCAAATTCTTGTCCACCCCCAAGTGTTAATCTTGTATAGTCTCCCATATTTTGATGAAGTCCAATACTACTTTGCACATCATCAAGGGCTGTGGAAGTTGTAAATTTGGCATTTCAAACCGGATATAAAGAATCAAATAAGCGAAGATGATTATAAAATTCAAGTTTTTCTGAAGTAGATCAACTATTAACAATTTTAAAATCAATTGTTTGGGTAATTGGGTCATATGCATTGTCATAAAGATAGCTATTATATAACCCTGTTGTATAATTTAATGTTGGCGCGTTTAGATTACTTAGATTAAAAATAGGAACTAAATAATCACGTAACTTATCAAAGTTTAAAATTCTTTCGGCATATAATTTGGGACCGACTAAATCACCATTTCCATCTTTAATATTTTCTAAATTTTTAAAATGGGTTTGTTCATTTAAAGTATACATTTTGCCATTTCCATAGTCTTCATCAATGCCAACCACTTGCACTTGTTGTTCTTTGGTAACTGCACTAGTAAACACTTTATTTTCATAAATTAAATGGCCCATTGTTGTTTGGTTTTGCGCATTATTTGAATAATATAAACGGTGGTCACCTTTATATGTTAAATCACTACCACTAGATGATTGCACACTATCCATATATGGTTGAATTGCTAAATCAAAAGTATCACTGCCAACTTTAACAGTACTTTGATTTGGCCAAAAGGCATTACGTAATTTTTGGGTCATTGAAGTACCCCCAAACCCTTTTTGAATACTTGTGTAATCTAAATCAGAGGTGTTGGTTCCATTAACATTAAATGGTTCATAATTTCTAACCCGTGTCCCATTGTAATACTGTAAAGTATCATTATTTGGTGAAATTGTTAAAACATCACCATTTTTAATATTTAGTTTTTTGGCTAGCGCTTGATTAATTACCACGGGTAATACAGCACTAGGATTACTTAAATCAACTTCGTAATTTTCTAAATTATTAATTAAGTTATGACCATGTTCATCATATAAATTAGTTAAATTTAAATAATGGGGATTACCATTGTTATCAACATAATAATTATGAGAGTTAATTCCATAACCATCAATACTATCTTTATTTCCATCCACATTATTATGATTATTAATCTTTTTAATAATGGGGTTGAAATAAATAGCTGATTGGTCAGTATTAGGATTATAAGGAATAGTTCCAAACCCAATTCCATATTGAAGGTTTAAATCCGGGCTTGATAATCTTTCACGCACAAATCATGGTGATCTTGTTAAAACTCCTTCATAACTGCATACTCCTGCTGACATTGGTTTTAAATTGACATAAGGAGGAGGAACTACTTTGTTACCATCATGGTCGGTAATTTCTTGAGGAACTCCATTATTATCAACTACTTGATATCAAATAATTTTCCCTGGTTCGTTGGGATCGGGTTGAGCATATTTTAAAGCAAATTCATAAGTTGACATTGTTCCCGCAATCACACTTGAATAATCGGGAAGAGCAATTGAACAAGTGATATAAGCAAATGGTGCAACACTTGGATCACTATATAATCCAGCATTTTCAGTAGTGATCATTGATTGAATGTAGTCTTTATTATAAAGCAATCAATTCGAATTCTGTAATTGTCCAGACCCAATAACTGACATTAGCACATTATTTTTAGCTAATTGTAAATCGTTCTTAACAATATAAGGATCAATATGAACAGGTAATAAGTTGTAAGGAGCAATTTTTCCATTAATGGCATCTTGCCCTAAAAATGGATTGTCATCATGGTTTCCCACTGATAAATCATATGTTCGGTAGGTTGATAATGGTGAGTTTCAAATTGGTAATTCATAATGAGAAACTCCTTGATAATCCTTATTTTTATAAGTTTTATCAATCATGGTTGTTAATGATTTGGGAGCAAAAATAGCAGCAGTAATTAAAGCACTCCCAATAATTAAGGCAATAAAAGTTATCATCATTTTTCCCAGCGATTTCGTAAAAATCGCAATTTGGAACCGTACGTGGAAATTACGACGCGGATTAATTTTTGTTAATGTTCGTTGGATTGTTGATACTAATCTGGTTTGTTTTTGTTCAGCATATAATTTTAAAACATCACCACTAATTGTAAATCATCCGGTAAAGAAGGTAATCAAAACAAGTACCGCAGTAATTAAAATAACAGAAATTGCAAAAACCTCCCCGTTTCAATTGAAGTCACCAAATGGCATCGTAAAGAATTTTTGAAAAGCATTTACCGGTAAATTTTGAATAGCTGTTCCAATAAACCACCCAATTAAACCCCCAATAATACCAATTGTTAACGGATAAGCACTATAAGCCCCAATTACCGTTAGTTTATCATAACCTAATGATTTTAATGTTGCAATTCGTTGACGTGCAAAGGCAATTTGTTTTCTAATTAGTAACACAATAATAAAGAAGGCAATAATTAAAATAATAACTAACCCAATTGTTAATGCTGTTGTATATAAGGCTGTCATATCATTCATCATTGAAGTCCGGGGACTAAAACGATAATTTTGATCATAAATCCTATAAATATATTTTCCTTTATTTCCTGCAGCAAGTGTCATATAATAGTCCATTTGCTTATTTAAAACTTCCGGAGTAAGGCGCAGATCATTTATTTTAATTGAATAATATGTTTCTTTATCTGCAATTGACGATAACGCCATCATATCATTTGTGGGATATTGTTTTCAATATTCCATTGGATAATCATTGGCCGGGTCAGCATCACTTCATACTAGCCCAAACATTTGCGGATTAACATAAATTAAGGCATCTTTTTTCGTGTCTGGTAAAACAGTAGTTGGGTCAACCATTGGATAAGTAAAATCAGGAGTATAACCAAAAGCGACAATTCTCAACGGAACAGTTGTTTTAGGATCAATTTTAGTAGGATCACAAGTTAGCTTCCCATCATCTAACTGGGGACATATATAATCTCCTAAGGCAATATTATTTTGTCTCGCAAAAATAGGGTCCACCACCACATCGTCTTCTGCTGCTCTTGTTGCCGCACCAGTACTATCAATATTCATTCCCCCATAAAGATGGCCATCATATTGTTGACCATTCACATAGGTTCCCCTTGCGGTGATAATTAAATTATCAACTGTCGGAGTAAAAGGAATTTTCCCATTGGGAGTCAAGTTACTTTTGTTTCCATACGCAATTGTTTTAAATAAATAGTTTTCATTAGCAATTTTTTTATCAAATAAACGTGTTTCTCGGCGAATATAGTCAAAAGTATTATAAACACTTGGGTATAAACTGTTAAAAGTTTCTTGAATTTCATACATTACCCTTTGGTTATAATTTCCCTTGACACCATAATCATTAAAAACATCGGGGCCTAATGGATTATCAGGATCCGAAGTTTTGCTAGCAAAGTCAGCTTCAAAAATGGCGCATGTAATCGTCCTTCTTTTATCGCAATATTATATTCACCTTTCATGCGGGTTTTCGTTGTTTGTAAAACAGTAAACCCCACTGCGCTAATAATAATTAAAAAAATTAAAATAATAACTTGGATTCAATTTTTAAAAACATCTTTAAAAACATTTTTAAATAATAAATTAACACCCCGCATAAAATTTGGCTGATGGCTTTTTTTATTAATCTTCATTTTAATATTCCCCCTAGTTTAACAATTATAATATTTTAAAAACATACTTAAAAAAGATATTTTTTACACTATAATTATATTAAAAATAAAATAATAGTAACTTATTTTAAAATAATAATTATTAAATTATTAACACCAAATCATTTTCTTGGGCATTAATTAGTTTAAATTGCATAAAATTTAAAAAATTAAAATTAGTAATTTTACGACAGTATGATTGGCTTTCTTCTTTATAATTATCCTTACTAAAGAACAAAGACCCCTCGTTAAAATTACATTTTTCAATTGTTTCGGCAATATCATTAATCATTTCCCAAAACAGCATTACCCAATTATTTGAAAATAATAAAATAACTAAGAAATTATATAAAAAAGCTTGGTTAATAAACTCTGAAAATGTTTTCGGGCAAAACTCTGTTAATTTTAAATCAGAATTACGATTAATAATAATGATCTGTGAAAAAAGGACATTAACTCTTAATGCTGATAAAAAATAATAACCTCAAATAAATGATAATTTAAAATTACCGCCCATAAATTTCTACCTTCTTTGCATGTCCAATAAACTATGTTTGCTAGCCATTACCTTAAAGCATTAATATCTGTTTCCTACTAAATAGTAATTGACTTGTTAAATATAATAGTTATTTTAATAAACCTCACATAAATATTACCTTAAAAAGATTAAATTTAATATTTTTTTTAATTTTATTAGTAATTTTATTTTAACTTTTGGCAATTACTGCAATAATATGTTCCCCGCCCATTAATAAAATCTTTAGTAATTAAAGTTTGACAAACATAACACGGTTGGTTAGCGCGACCATGAACTTTTAAATGCTGTAAAAACTTCCCATCAACACCCGGTTCAGGATGATAGGTAGCAATGGTTGTGCCCCCTTCGTTAATTGCTGTTGTTAAAACTTTACGGGTATTATCAATAATATTTTGATAATCAGTTGTTGTTAAATTTTTTGTTTTTTCGCCTGGATGAATTCGCGATTCAAACAAGATTTCATTCGCATAAATATTACCAATCCCCACAATCGTATCTTGTTCCAATAATGTTTTTTTAATCGGCTGTGTTTTTTTCATTCAGCGAGATTGCAAATATTCAACTGTTAAATTACGGCCAAATGGCTCCAATCCTAGTTTATTTAGTGGTGGGATAGTTAAATAAATATTTTTAGGGTACAAATGCATTGTTCCAAATTTACGGGTATCATGGTAGCGTAATTGGTATTGATTATTTAATTCAAAAGCGACCATAATGTGTTTTCAATCACCATCACTATTTTTATCAATAAAATAATATTTCCCTTCCATTCTTAAATGACTAATTAAAACATAATCATCTAAAATAAAAAGTAAATGTTTACCTTTCCGTTCAATATTGTTAATAGTTTGTCCAATGATTTGCTGACTAAATTCGTCAACGGTGGGGTATTTAATAATTTTATTAGTAAAAATTAAACAATCAGTAATTGTCATCCCCTTAATATTTTTTAATAAAATTCGTTTAACTGTCTCAACTTCTGGTAATTCTGGCATAATGTAATACTCACTTTCTACTTTAATTATATTATAGTAAAAAAATATTAAACTATCTATTTGTACAAAAAGAAAAAAAGAGAAATTATAATGTTTGAAAAATATTAAGATATAATTAATACATTAACTATAGTTAGGAAGTGAACTTATGCCTGATTGAGGAATTGCATTGTTGGTAATTGTCGCATTAATTCTTTTTACAATTGCCCTATACAAACCCTTAATGACAAGAATTCGGAATCAAAAATATAAACGTCAAAGAACGCTAAACCGCAAAATAACTGTTGATAAAATAACGGATAATCATCAACATTTATTATTAGAAAAAGCAATTAACCGAGCATTTTATAAAACATATTTTGAAAAATTGCCATTAACTTACCCAGTTTAAGAGTTAAATAGTAAACTTGTTTTTAACCTTGATATTATAGAATCAGACTACCAAGATATTATTAGCTTACTAGTTCAAAATAGTGATTAAAAATATCATGAATTATACCAATACTTACTAGATACTAATCTTAACTTACTTTTAACAACAATTTTTTCCCAAATTACAAACCAATTCATCATTCCTAATTTTGAAAAACTAAATGAAGAACGAGAAATTACCAGTGATCTTTCGGATGAATATTATGCATGCAAAATGAGTCCTAAGTTTTCGTGAACACACCATCCGTTTTATTTGTGATTATTATCTTCCAATTATTTACAAAAATTGTTTAGAATTAATTAAAACTAAGGATGTTGAAAAATATTATATAAATATTACAACAGCGATTCGCACTTGCTTCCAAGATATTATTTTTAATAGCTTAAAAAAAAGATTTTGTGCAATTATCTGATTGAATTATTGATTTATACCCAAATATTGGTGATACCATGACTGATGATGAAGCAAAAAGTAAAATCAAAGAAATTGCCCATAAATACCGGATGGATTATGGTAAGATTTTTGATCAACATTTAAACCAAGAAAAAATTAAAGAATTACTAAAATAAAAAGTATCTATTGAATAAATACTTTTTTTAAACCTTTACTTTTGTTGCTTGTTTGTTGTTTTTAAAATAATTCATATAACCAGTGACTAATAAATAACTAAACCCTGCAATTAAATAAATAAAGACACAAGTTGCAATAATTAATTCAATTAATACTCAGTATTTGAAGGTAATTAATAACTCGTTTTGCATCGTTGGATTTGTTACTAATTTTGCAAGTACTCACCAAAAATAATTTGGCCAATAGCTGACACAGCTAGTGGAAATTAGTATCCTGATAACCCCGTACCCCGTATTAAACCATTTGGTACGGAATGTTTTAAACATTGTAATATAAACAATTAAAGTCATAACCAGTGAAAACGATCCTAAAATAATCATAAAACTAGGATGTTCTTGAGGAGTATCATTAAAATCAAAGAAATAAGATACTAACATTAGTGAATGCACAGATGTTAAAATTCCCATTGATGGTAATTCACTATCATGTCCTTTAATAAATAAAGATACCAAATGATTGGGGTAGCAATAATATACATTACAAAAAAATGTACCACAATACTTGTAAAAATAATGTGTAATGGTCACCTAATTGTTGGGCGGGAATCACATTGGCAGCGGCAAACCCCACAGGGGCACATGCCATGAGGCATCAATATCAGCTCATTTAAATGTTCAACATTTTAAAATAAATCAAAATAGAAAATATGAAATTTAAATAATTAACCCCAGGTATCACACAATTATCCCAAAGTAATATACTCCCCCTGAATGTAAGTAAGTACCCATTGCTGATTTATCTTGGTATCGTAAAATAAACGCCCCAATTGAAATAATTACCCTTGGAAAAACTGCAAAATGAGAAGAAGCAATGGCATCTTTCAACAAATGATTTCATATTTACTTTGGATCACCCAGCATTTTAATAATTCCTAGTAATACAAATAAACATGCAAGGGTCATTGTTAATTTGGGTACTCAGTTTGCTTCAAAACTAAAACCCTCACCACCCTCCTGGTTAGCAAATAATGTTTAACAAGTTCCTAATGTAGTTAAACCTAGTGCGACACCAACAATTGCAAATGGAATCGGACTAACGATACTCTTTTTTGTTTGCATAAATCTCCTTTTTTATCTTTACAATAAAATAACAAGATTTTTCATTATTTATCTGTCATAATAATAAATCTTGTTATTTTAATTTATATCAACTATAACCAGTTTTCATATCAACTGTTAATTTAACATCTAGTTTAGTTGAATTTTCCATCAGTTCTTTAACAATAGTTTGCACTTGGGATAATTCATCTTTGACAACTTCAAAAATTAGTTCATCGTGAATTTGGGCAATTATTTTTGATTGCAAATGTAATTCTTTAAATTTTTGGTCAATATTTTTTAAAGCAATTTTAATAATATCCGCTGCGCTTCCTTGGATTGGCATGTTCATGGCAACACGTTTCCCAAATTCTCGTTGCATATAATTATGATCATTAATTTCTGGAACATAACGTTTCCGGTTAAAAATCGTCTTTACATAGCCATTTTTTTTACAAAATTCAACTTGCGTATCAATAAATTTTTTAATGGTTGGAAACTGACTATAATAATTAGCAATAATTTCTTTTGCCTTTGCCACCGAGATATTTAAATCATTAGCTAACCCAAAATCACTAATTCCATAGATAATCCCAAAATTAACGGCCTTGGCACTCCGACGAATATTTGGAGTAATTTGTTCTTTAGGTAAATTAAAAATTTTCATTGCCGTGTTCGTATGAATATCTTCTCCCCGGTTAAAGGCTACAATTAAATCAGCATCTTTCGACATATGAGCTAGGATTCGTAATTCAATTTGGGAATAATCACAAGATAATAAAATATTATTATTGTTAGAAACAGTAAAAATTTTGCGGACTTCTCGTTGAACTTCATCACGAATACTAATATTTTGCATATTGGGTTCTACAGAGGATAACCGTCCCGTGTTTGTTAATGTTTGTTTATAAATAGTATGGACTTTGCCATCTTTAAAAATGTATTTTTCCATCCCTTTTAAATATGTCGAATACAGTTTTTGATATTTTCGATAATCTAATATTTTTGCAACAATTGGATGGGCTAATTTAATTCCTTCTAAAACTTCTTGGGCGGTGGAACCTTTTTTATAATCTGGTAAAGCCAAATCTTTAAATAATAATTCAGAAACCTGTTTTGGAGAGTTCGGATTAATTTCGCGATTACTCATTGTATTAATTTCTTGGTTTAAATTATTAACAATTTGTTCAATTCGTAAGGTTTGTCTTTGTAATTCTTCACGATCAACTTTAACCCCGTTAATTTCCATTTGAGCTAAAGCGAAAGCAGTTGGCAATTCAATATCATAATATAACTCATATTGTTCGTTTGTTTTTAATAAATTAATAATTTGATCATGCAGGGTATAAATATAATTAGCTTTTTTACAAATAAAATGACTTAATCGAGTTAAATCATTAGGAATTTCTTTTTTAATCCCTTTCCCATAAAATAACTCATCACTTAAAATTTGTTTATTAGAAAATAACTTAATATAAGAATCAAAGGAATTCTTAATATTAGAATTATAAACATAACCAGCGAGCATCATATCATAAGTAATATTATTAATATTAATATTTGAACGGTGTAAACTGACAATTAAACTTTTTACATTATATGTTCATTTTTCGTATTGGGAATCGGCTAAAAATTCTAAAAACGTTTGGTCAAATTTAGCAATATTAAAATCATAGTAAAAAATACCCTGACTATTAATAATTGCAAACGCAATGATTTCTGATAAATGGTAATTTTCATCAAAAAGTTCTAAGTAAACGACATTTTGGTCAGCTTGGTACTCTTTTTTTCATTCTTCGATAATGCTAACTTTAAGATGATCGCTAATTTTTTTTTCTTTACCATTAAATAATTTGCCCACAAACGAATTCATATTATATTTTAAATAAAAATCAATTAGTTTATCATTGCCATGATTAATGGGTGCAAAACTAAAATTAGTTAAAGCAACATCACAAACAATGGTTGCTACTTGTTTACATAATAAAGCATCATTTTTTGCCATAACTAAATTATTATGTAAGCTCCCCTTGATTTCATCAATATTTTGATATAAATTTTCTAAACTTCCATATTCTTTAACTAATTTAATCGCTGTTTTTTCACCAACACCAGGAACCCCTTTTAAATTATCAGAAGGATCACCCATCAGTCCTTTTAAATCGGGAACTTGGCTCGGTGTAATTCCTCATCTTTCGTGCAAAGCTTTTTCATCAATAATTTCAATATTAGAAATTCCCTGCTTAGTTACTAACACATTAGTTTTGGGTGAAATTAATTGGAAAAGGTCTTTATCACTTGATAAAATGTCAACATAATAATTTTCAGTTTCTGCTAATTTTGATAAACACCCAATTAAATCATCCGCTTCATAACCATCTTGTTCTAAATAAGGAATATTATAATTATCTAGATACTCTTTAACAATTGGAAACTGAGTAATTAATTCCTGGGGGGGTTTACTTCGCCCCTCCTTATAATTCGCTAATAAATCATGGCGAAAATTCTTTTTATTTTTATCAAAGGCAACAACTACCGAATAATAATTATTTTCTTTTAAGATTTTATTTAACATATTGGCAAAAGCATAAACAGCATTGGTAGGTATGCCATCCATACTTTTCAACATTTCTCCCCCATATGCCGTTGCATAAAAAGCCCGGAACACTAAGGAGTTCCCATCAATTAATAAAACTTTATTCACTTCGCCACTCTCCTTTAAGATTAATTATAACGGATATCTTTCAAAATAGTTGGGTTTATCAAACTAAAAATAACCCACCGCTACCTGCTAATAAAACATGACTATATTGTTTTGTTAAATTGTGGTGGAATTCTTTTAATTTTTGGTTAATCTTTAAAGCTGGTTTTTCTAACATGTTGAAATATTTTTCGGGAAAAAACCGATTTCTCTTTTTATAATGTGAATAATCCAAATCAAATTCAGCATAAACATCTTTCGTAATTGAAGGAATGTTACTAATAATAACCTTAGAATTTGGAAGTTGATATTTTGTAATTTGGTGTTTAGATAATAACCGAATCTGATTACCATAACCAAAAATGCGGGCTGGTTTTTGATAATAAAAAAATAAGGCATCACATGATAAACTTTTAATTAAATTTAAAATTTTTTTACTATTAAAATCAATTTTAAAAATCCGGCATAACAGTTTAATGGTCGCTACCTGGTTACTACTTGAATAGCCTAGCCCGGAACCAACTGGTGTTTTTTTATCTAAAAAAATATCAACCCCAATTTCTTTAAATTCAGAAAACTCTAGCAAAAAAACTTGGTAAGCTTTAACAACTGTATTTTCATTATTATTTAATTCAGAAAGATTACATTCAAACTTAAATTGCTGTGTACTATTTTTTTTAACAGTAATAGTATCAAATAGTTCTTGATAGGGAAACATAATCGAATTAATTTTATGCAAGTTTCGTTTTCGATTATTTTTATAAACTTTTAAAGTTAAATTAACTTTACCATATGATTTGATTTCCATCTATTAAGACTCCTTTTCAATAATTTTATTATATAACAGATAGAAGTCATTTAAAGTTAAATTTTCAGAACGTAAATTATGGTTATAATTTAAACTAGTTAAAATAAGTTCCGCTTGGTTTTTATTTTTTAAATAATTACCTAAGTTATTTAAAATCGTTTTTCGTTTCGTGCTAAACATTAAGCGAATAAATTCTAGAAATGATGCTTCATTTTTTATATCATGGTATTTTTTATTAAAAGTAAATTTTAAAACAATACTATCAACTTTTGGTACCGGAACAAAATTATTTTTACCAACCAAAGTAACCTTCTGAATGTCACAATAAAATTGACAAACAATGGATAAATTATTATAACTCTTTGTATTTGGTTGTGCTAAAATTCGTTCCCCCACTTCTTTTTGCATCATTAATACAAAAGATTTTACTTTTGGATTTGTTATTTTTAATAACTTAAAAATAATTGGGGAAGTAATATAGTATGGAATGTTAGAAATAATATTAACTTCTTTAAGATTAGGAAATTCTTCATCAACCAACTGATCTAAATTTGTTTTTAAAATATCCTGGTGGATTACCTTAAAATTTTTAGCGGTTTGGTATTTATTAATTAGAAAATCAACTAAATTATTATCAATTTCAATAGCGACAGTTTTTGCTGCTTTGTGAATAATTTCGGCTGTTAAAGCACCCATCCCAGGACCAATTTCAACAATTCCCTGGTTATTGTGGTCTAGAGTACTATCAATAATTAAATTAATAATATGTTTATTAGTTAAAAATTTTTGGCCAAATCTTTTTTTGGCATAAATATTATGTGTCATCATTTCTTTATTTTGCTGTGCCATTATAAATTTGCTCCTTTAAAATCTTTTGTACTTCTGTTTTATTAATACCCATTAAATTTAATCATTTATACAAAGTTTTATTATTAACTTTTGCAACGTTTAAATTTTGACTAAGGTAATCCCGTTTTGCTTTGCTACCTACTAATATAATATAATCGTGCCAAGAAATACTTGGTTCATGGTTAGAATTAAAATGAACAACATTTGCCAGCGCCTTTTTAATTGTTTCTTGATCTGCTTGCGCAATTCCCACCTTATTATTTCTAATTGCTAGATTTTTATCAATAAAAGCATGAGAACACTTATTGCCTAGATAGTCACTTACTATTTGCCGAATTTTTTGTCCAGGGTAATCAGGATCAGTAAAGATTATAATTTGATGAGTTAAACTTAACTGTTTGATACGTTGCAAGATGTGTTTATCAATTGCGCTGCCATTTGTCACAATACAAGTTAAATTTGGATAAATACTCTGAATTTTATTGGTATCTGTTTTACCTTCAACAACAATTATATTATTATCTCACATATTTTCCCTCACTAAAACTAGTTGTAATATATTTTCTTTTTATTTATACCATTTTTATAGTATAATTACATTAGACTATTATATTAAAATAAATATTTTATTTACATATAAGAGTAGGAGGCAAAGAAAAGATGGCTAATTATAAATTTGGAAAAGAATATTCATTTTTAGCGTTAGATTTAGGAACTGCAAATACTGTCGCATATGTCGCTGGCCAAGGAATCGTCTATAATGAACCATCAATAATGGCATATGATACCTTAAGTAATTCATTAGTAGCATTAGGGGAAGAAGCTTATAAAATGATCGGGAAAACTCATGATCATATTAAAATGGTAACTCCGTTAGTGGACGGAGTTATTTCGGACATGGATGCTGCACAAGACTTATTAAAACATATTTTTGGTAAATTAAAAATGACTGGTATCTGAAAAAATTCATTAGTAATCCTAGCTTGTCCTAGTGGTGTTACTGAATTAGAACGCAGTGCTTTAAAAGTAATTGCTAAAGATATGGGAGCTAGTTATGTTTTAGTTGAAGAAGAAGTTAAACTAGCCGCATTAGGAGCTGGTATTAATATTGGACTTGCCCAAGGTAATTTAGTAATAGATATTGGGGGAGGAACAACAGATATTGCCATCTTATCAGCTGGGGATATTGTTAAATCAAAATCAGTAAAAGTGGCAGGAAAACACTTTGATCAAGAAATCCAAAAATATATTCGGGCGGAATACAATGTTTTAATTGGAATTAGAACTGCTGAACAAATCAAAAAAGATATTGGAGCATTGGTTAAAATTGTTAATGAAAAACCAATTCGTGCTTTTGGCCGTGATATTATTACTGGTTTACCAAGAGAAGTTATGATCAAGCCAGAAGAAATTAAAAATGTTTTATTAGCACCATTCTCAAGAATTACTGATTTATTAGTGGAAGTTTTAGAAGAAACACCACCAGAATTAGCCGGAGATGTTATTCGTAATGGAATCACGATTTGTGGAGGTGGCACATTAATTCGGGGAATTGTTAAATACTTTGAATCAATTTTCCAATTAAAAGTTAGAGCCGCTCAAGATCCCTTAATGTGTGTGATCGATGGGGCAAAAACTTATGAAAAAAATTTAGACGCAGTTATTGAAAGAATCGAATTATTAGAAGCAAAAGAATATAAAATTTAAATTAGAGTGAAAGGATGAGTAATCCTTTTTTTATTTTAAGTTAATATAGCACTCTTTATAAATAGAAAACAGCATAGCGACACCACTGTTGATAGCGATCTTGTAAGGCTAGTAAAAAACTATCTTCAATTTTTTCTAAATTTAGCAAGGTTTTTAAACAATCATTTAATCCCACATCTTTAAACAAAATGACATCATTTTGTTTTAATGATCGAATTGTTGTTGATCATAATGAAAACAAATATCATCTTGATAAACAAAGAAAGTTTTTTCGTTGCTATCTCAATCATAATGGTAGTTAGTTATAATTCTTGTTTTCATTCAAATCAACTCTTCTTTAACTATAACTCAAATTAAACTAAAAAACTTTATTTCTAATTCAAGAAAACTTCTTTTGAATTTATTATTGTGTAAAATAAAACTAAAGGATGGCGATTAGAATGAAACCAACAATGAACCAGTACCAAGCAATTATTAATTTTCAAGAAAATGATGATTACTATTATGCAGTTAAAACCATAAAAATCTTTTGTCGTTTTAGTTGTAAATCAAAGGCACCAAATCTTAATAATATTTTAATTTTTATAAAAAATGATAAGAATCTAAATAATTTTCGACCTTGTAAACGCTGTGAACCATTAAATCCACGACCCGCTACCGCTAATATAATTGATAAGTTTAAAAACTATCTTAAAAATTGTCACACAAAAATAACTCTTGAACAATGTGCAAAAGCATTAGGCTATAATAGTAGTTATTTATCAAGAAATCTTGCCCAACACAGAATTAAATTTAACGAGTATCTCAAAAATGAAATCAATAATTAAGTATTGAAATACGGAAAAAAATAGCTTAACCCTAACAATTGGGATTATCAATGATAAAATTTGTTATCTTGGCTTACAAAATGACGAAATTACTACATGGTTTGATAATCATAAATTTATTTTAGAACGCCAACCTAGCCAGCTACCAAGTGAAGTTACTCAATTATTAGATGATTTTTTTGCTAAAAAACCCTTACAGCTAACTTTAAATGATTTTTATTTAACTTGTAGTGAATTTCAAAAAAAAGTTTGAAATGAATTAATTAAAATTAAAAGTGGTGAAACAATTACTTATAGTGATCTTGCCCAAAAAATTAATCAACCAACAGCAACCCGTGCGGTTGCTAGTGCAGTTGGAAAAAACCCAATTTTATTGTTAATTCCTTGCCACCGGGTTATTGGCAAAAATAATAACCTTTATAAATTTCGTTACGGCGGAGAAATTAAAAAACAACTTCTAAGTTTTGAAAATAATAACTAAAACTTATTTTTTTAATTTTTAAAAATTACCAAATAGAAATAAATATTTAAAAAAAAGTTTTTATTTAAAAAAGTATTTGTAAAACAAATTATAATATGTATAATAAAATTACTTGGTATTGATAGTAAGAAAAAAAATTATTTGATATCTAAGGAATAAAGAGAATATGTAAGAAGTTACAAGATATTTATATTGAAATTTTATTTTTAAAATAGAATGAGACAATATGAAAGGAGACAATCATAGATGGCTATAACAGACGTATTAAAAAATACATTTAATATTTCTCCTAAACCACCTCGTAAATTTATTGCAATTGACTTAGGGACAACAAATTCAATTGCTTACATTGGAGGAAGAGGGATTATTTATAATGAAGCATCAGTGATGGCTTATGAAACAGGAACTAAAAAACTAGTTTCCTTAGGGGAAAATGCTCGTAAATTAATAGGAAAAACACATGATAAAATTGAAATTTATACTCCCTTAAGAAACGGAGCAATTACTGATTTAAGAATTGCAGAAGAATTTATTCAACATATTGGAAACCGTGCCAAAGTTCAAGATGTTTGAAAAGACTCAATTGTCTTAATTGCATGTCCAAAAAGTGTTACCGAATTAGAACGCCGAGCAATGGTTGAAATGTGTAAACATTTAGGGGCTGATCTTGTTCAAGTTGAAGAAGATACCCTAATGGCTGCATTAGGAGCTGGTGCCAACATTTTCGCTCCAAAAGGAACATTTATTTTAGACATTGGTGGTGGTAAAACCAGCGCAGGAATTATCTCTGCCGGAGGAATTGTTGTAAGTAAATCAATTAAAATTGCAGGAAATTATATTGACGAGGAAATTTTAAAATATATTCGTGCAAAACATACTATCTCAATTGGAGTAATAACTGCTGAACAAATTAAAAAACAAATTGGTTCTTTATACAAAGGAAAAGAAACAAAAAAAATGGTAATCTTTGGTCGTGATGTAGTTACTGGAATGCCAAAAGAAACTGAAATCTTAGACTCTGAAATTAGAAAATTATTAATTAGTATTTTTTCTTCAATTACTCAATTAGTTACTGATATTTTAGAATCAACACCAGCTGAATTAGCCGGAGATGCAGTAATGAACGGGTTACTAGTTAGTGGTGGATGCGCACTAATTAGTGGATTGAAAGAATTTTTAGAAAGTTACTTCCAAATCCCAGTTAAAATTGCTAAAAATCCACAAACTGCTGTTATTGATGGGTGTATTGCTTATGAAAAAGAAATTAGAAATCGCTTAATTGAAGAAAATAAAAAAAATAAATAAATCACTTCATGTGATTTTTTTATTTCACGATATAATAATTAATATAAAATAATTATCAATAAAGGATGATTAATAAATGAAAAAGATCTTAACACTCTTAACTAGTTTAACTCTCACGAGTAGCTTAGCAAGTAATGTTACTAGTTGTTTAACCTTAGATAATCGAATTAAACAAGCTTTTACTAGTTGAACTTTTAATGCCAAAACTGATGCACCAATTTATGGTTCTGTTTTTCGAATTAATAAAGACCCCAATTGGTACTATTATTACTATTGGTTTATTCAACAACTATTGATTGCTTCCCAATTTAATTTAATTGATAAAACAATGTACCAACTAGTTTTAAGTGGTGATTGAAAATCCTTAGATCCTGGAACAATTAGTATTCATAATATTTCTCCAACATGATATCCAAGAGTCATTGATAGTTTAGAACGTGAAACTGACCCATTAAATAAAAATGATTTTAAATTAATTTACACTTATTTAACCATTTATAATCCGATCATTTTACAAGGTGGGTTATTAACTAATACTTATTCAAAAGAACATAGTTCAATTAAAATTGAATATAAAATTTCAACCAATAGTGCTATTGAAGCATATAAAAGTAAAATAAAAACAGATTATGAAAATTATTATAAACAAATAATAAATTTATATCCAGTGTTAAAAACATATATTTTAGATTTATCAACAGCTAATCAAACCATTAATGCGTTAGTAGACTCTTTAATTCATGTTGAAGTGGTATTATCCCCAAATTTTAACATTGCGTTAAATATTAACACTACTATTAATCCAATTTAATTATTGCTAATTTTAAAGATTCATTAATTTTTTGTTCAACTATAAGAATCATCAACAACAAAAATGCTAGGAACATTTCACTTTTAAAATAATTTTTATTATAATAATTTAAATTAAAATCTTCCAGAAGTTCTCTTGCTAAGAGCATTCTTTTTTTTTAAAATTTATGTTATAATTATAAAGTGTTGTATACTCTAATATCAGTGTATTAGAGTCTTGCAATCCATTTTTTACTGACATTAATAGGGAATTTTTTTAATGTTAGATATTGTTTATGTTTATACACATTGAAAAAGAAAAAGGGAGGAATTTTTACAATGGCAGGATTTAATAGCGGCAAAAGTAAAAAACCAACTTTCGTTTCAATGGACTTAGGAACTGCAAACACACTAGTGTATGTTTCAGGTTCAGGAGTAATTTATAACGAACCATCAATCGTAGCTTACAGAATAAAAGAAAACAGAATTATTGCTGTAGGGATCGAAGCTTATAAAATGATCGGAAAAGGTAACAAATCAATTCGTATTGTAAGGCCAATGGTTGACGGAGTTATTACTGATATTAGAGCAACTGAAGCTCAATTAAGATATATCTTCGGAAAATTACGTATCTCAAAACAACTAAAACACTCAATCATGCTATTAGCATGTCCAAGTGTTATTACTGAGCTAGAAAAAGCAGCGTTGAAAAAAATCGCGATGAACTTAGGAGCAACTAAAGTTTTCGTTGAAGAAGAAGTTAAAATGGCTGCCTTAGGTGGAGGAGTAGATATCTACAAACCTGCTGGTAACTTAGTTGTTGATATGGGTGGGGGAACAACAGATATTGCTGTTATTTCCTCAGGAGATATCGTATTATCTAAATCAGTAAAAGTTGCTGGAAACTATCTAAACGATGAAATGCAAAAATTCATTCGTTCACAATATGGATTAGAAATAGGATCAAAAACAGCTGAACAAATTAAAATTGAAATTGGTTCATTAGCAAAATACCCAGACGAAAGAAAAATGAAAGTTTATGGACGTGACGTCGTTTCAGGATTACCAAGAGAAATCGAAGTTACTCCAGAAGAAGTTAGAGAGGTATTAAAAGTACCGGTATCAAGAATTATTGACTTAACAGTCCAAGTATTAGAAGAAACACCACCAGAATTGGCAGGAGATATCTTCAAAAATGGAATCACAATTTGTGGAGGAGGAGCATTGATTAAGGGAATTGATCGTTACTTCACAGATACATTACAATTACCATCAAAAGTTGGTGAACAACCATTACTAGCGGTTATTAATGGTACTAAAAAATTCGAATCTGATATCTATGACATCTTACGTCAAGAACAAATGCATGTTAAAGAATTAGATTACTAAAAAGGATATATTTAGAAAAATTCGCTTTAATTAAAAATATAGAGGTTTTTTCTTGATATAATATTTAGAGAATATGTTAAGGAGGAAATTAACGTGAAACCAGAAAGACCATTTATCTCACTTGACTTGGGAACAGCTAACGTGTTAGCTTACGTTTCTGGTCAAGGGATTGTCTATAATGAACCATCATTAATGGCTTACGACACTAAAACCAATAAATTAATTGCTTTAGGGAAAGAAGCTTATGATATGATTGGAAAGACACACGACCAAATTAGAATGGTGACTCCCCTAGTTGATGGAGTTATCGCAGATATGGAAGCTGCACAAGATTTATTAAAACACGTTTTCTCAAGAATGAAAATGATGAATATTTGAAAAAATGCGGTAGTTTTACTAGCATGTCCAAGTGGAGTTACTGAATTAGAAAGAGAAGCTTTAAAAAACGTTGCCCAAGATATGGGAGCTGACTTAGTTATTATTGAAGAAGAAGCTAAAATGGCAGCAATTGGAGCTGGAATCAATATTGACTTACCACAAGGGAACTTAATCATTGATATTGGGGGAGGAACAACTGACTTAGCAATTATTTCATCAGGAGATATTGTAGTTGCTAGAAGTATTAAAGTTGCCGGAAATCACTTTGATGATGATATCCGTAAATATATTCGTTCAGAATATAACATTGCAATTGGGGAAAAAACTGCTGAAGATGTTAAAAAATACATCGGTTCATTAGTTAAATACCACAATGAACGTGCAATGCAAATTTATGGAAGAGACATTGTTTCAGGATTACCAAAAGAAGCTAAAATTAGTTCTGATGAAATTAGAAACGTTTTATTAAATGCCTTTTCTAAAATTACTGACTTAGTAATTGAATTACTAGAAAATACACCTCCGGAATTAGCAGGAGATATCATGCGTAATGGTATCACAATTTGTGGAGGAGGAGCATTAATTAGAAATATTGATAAATACTTCTTTGATATCTTCCAATTGCCAACAAGAACTGCTTCTGATCCGCTAATGTGTGTTATTGAAGGAACAAGAGCGTTTGAAAAAGTTATTAGAAAACGTATTGAAAACGGTTACTATAACTTCAATGACAAAGGATTATTAGCTGGCATTGGGAAGAAAAAATAATTAACAACATAAAATTAAAAAAACATTAGGTTAACCTAATGTTTTTTATTATTAATTCTTAATCAGTTATTCTTGAATGCCAAATACTTTTTTCCCATTCCGTGTAGTAACTCTAATCATTTCTTCAACCGGAATTTTTTTTAATTCTGCTAATTTTTTAACAGTATAAGTAATAAAACGAGGGTAATTTTTTTCACCACGATAAGGATCAGGTGTTAAATATGGCGCATCAGTTTCCACTAATAATTTATTTAATGGAATTAAACGGGCCACTTCCCGTAAATTTTCAGCATTTTTAAAAGTAATATTCCCGGCAAATGAAATATAAAATCCTAAATCTAAGAATTTTTGGGCCATGACAATATCCCCACCATAACAATGCATCACACCTTTAGTTACCTTTTCTTCTAATAGAATTTTAAAACAATCTTCGTAAGCATCACGACAATGAATTACCACTGGTAAATCATGTTCTTTTGCGATTTTGATTTGTTTACGGAATCATTCTTTTTGTAACTCGGGTGAAACATTTTTATGGTAATAATCTAAGCCAATTTCCCCAATTGCAATAACTTTACTGGCATTGCTTAATTCATTTAAACGTTGAATATCTGTTGAAGAATGACGAGCAACATCAGTAGGATGAATCCCGACCGTTGCATAAACACTATCATATTGTAAAGCTTGGCGGACTGCTGCTTCGCTTGATTTAATATCATATCCAACATTATTTAATAATACAACCCCACTAATTCTTGCCTCTTCAATAGTTTCTGATGTCTCATCGAAATTATATTCTTCTGACATTAAATGACAATGTGTATCAAAGATCCCAGCCATATATTTTTCCTCTTACTTTCCAAGACAATATTTACTAAACATTGTGTCTAGCAAATTATCATCGTAACTTTCTCCTAACAATTCTCCCAGTAGATTTCATGATTCATATAAATCAACATTAACAATATCAACAGGAAATCCAACTGTACTATTATTATATGCATTTTTCAAAGATTTTTCTACATTCTCAAGGATAGAAATTTGTTTTATATTGCTTAAAATAATTGTGTCATCCTTAAATAACTGATCAGTACTAAACAATTCATTAATCTTATTAATTAAGGGTTTAATATCGCGTCTAATTGCCGCAATTTCAATTTGGTGATCCGCTGGGAAGTGATATTGGTGATGAGGATTTAAATCAATTTTATTAATAATAATAATTCGTTTTTTATTTTTTGTTAACTCTAATAATTCTTGTTCTTCTAGTGATAAAGAACGCGTACTATCAAATACTAGTAATACTAAATCAGCTAAGGTAATTTGTTTTTTCGCTTTATTAATTCCAATTTGTTCAATTTCATTATCGGTTGTGCGAATTCCAGCTGTATCAGTAAGATTTAAAGTTAAGTTTCCAATATTAACCCGTCCTTCAACAATGTCTCGGGTTGTTCCAGGGGTATCAGAAACAATTGCTTTATCTTCGTTTAGTAATGCGTTTAAAAGCGATGACTTACCAACATTAGGTTGTCCTAAGATTACTAAATTAACCCCATCATTTACTACTTTACCAATTTTACTTAAAGCGATAATTTCCGCAACTTTATTAGATAAAACCTTCAACTTTTCATGGAGTTCACCAACAGTTAAGTCACCGACCCCATCATATTCAGGATAATCAATATTTACCTCAATATTAGCGATAATATCTAGCAAATCATTCCGAAAATTATTAATAACACTAATATTCTTATTTTGTAAATTACTAATCGCAATTTTAGCACTCTGGTCATTTGTGGCATGGACAAGATCATTAATGGCTTCGGCTTGAATTAAGTTAATTTTGCCATTTAAAAAAGCTCGTTGGGAAAATTCCCCCCGGTTAGCTAAACGAGCACCATTTTTTAACAATAACTTTAAAATTTTATTAGTAATATAGACTCCCCCGTGGCAGTTTATTTCAATTACATCTTCTCCCGTAAAAGAATTAGGAGTTTCAAAACACATTAATAAAACTTGATCTAATGTTTCTTCACCATCTTTAATAAAACCATAATGAATTTCATTTTTATGGGGTTTAACTACTTTCGAAAAAATCTTATTAATAATAGGAAAAGCGTCTGGTCCCGAAAGACGAATTATTGAAATTGCTTGGTTCATCATACTTGTTGCTGGTGCAACAATTGTGTCATTAATCATTTTAATCACCCTTTTAACATAACAAATTATACCAAAAATAAACAATAAATTCGGTGCAATTATTTGAATAAAATTTTATTTTATTGATAAAATAAAAATAAAAATAAAAGTAAATTATTTATCATAAATAGAAAGCGAAAATTTAACATGAAGAAAATCTTGGGTTTGGTCGGAGCAATAACTTTTATAACATCTATAACTACGAATATGATATCTTGCAACAATCATGCAACAAGTAATAATTTAATAAACTTAGAAGATGTGTTAACAGTAACCGATTTAGGAAAAATTCCGGCCATAATTCCGGATGTTATTTTAATATATATTAAAGCGAAAAATCCAAAAGTAGTTATTACTGAACTTTTTGTATTCCTTGATTCAAATGTCAAAGAATATGCCAAAGTGCATATCAAAGGAAATTCAAAAATATATCACTAATTAGCAACCGGAAATGAAATCATTGTTCTTTTTTAACAATGCTAACATGCTAACATTTTTACAAATAAAATCGTTTACTTAGTTGTTTTATATTTAATAATAATTTTTTTATCATCACTATTATTAATTTTAATTGATTTTGAAGTTAAGTGGGTAAAACGACTAATAACCTGGTGAACTATTTTACGTTTTTCAAGTGGTAAGGCAGGAAGAATTAATTCATTTTTAGTTTGCACCACTTCATTGGCTCATTTATTAATTAAAAGTAAAAACTCATTTTTAATATTTTGCAACTGAATATTTAAATAAAAATTATTTTGAAATTTTCGACTAATATAAACATGCATTAAATTAGTTAAAATTTCAACTAAATTGTCATAACTATCATTCTGCTGACAAAACAAAATCCGAATGTTAATAGTTCGGCTTTTAACGGAAAAAAACATTTCACTATTGTTGATTAGTAAAATGTTTTGGAAAATACCCCGTAACCATTGGTCAACAACGGTAGTGACATCTTGAATCTGATAAATTAATACAGTAATTTTTTTGCTAAAAAATTTTTTAACTGTATTTTCAACATTATAATAATGTTTATCAGATAAAGTATTTAAATATTTTTTAATTTCTTCATAGTTTTTAAATATTTTAATCATCATCGTTATTTTTTGTCTCTTTTTTTATTCTTATTGTGTAAAGAAAATTTTGTTTTATTTTTATTTTTAGGAGCAATCGGATTATAAGGAACCTGATCACCCGTTTTGGTTTTTTTCTTTGGAGTAACATGAATCGTTTCCGCACTTGTAGTTTGGTAAACATTTTTCTTTTTAAACAACCCTTTAATTTTTTGGAAAATCATGTTTTTATCTTTACCTTTTTTACGTTTACGAACCCGTAAGTAATGGAACCCAAGGGTTTGTAAAATTTGAATAAACGCTGAGAAAATCCAGTAGATAGCTACCCCTGCCGCAATACTAATTGTAACAATGAAGAAGACAATAATCATTACCCCTTGCATAATAAATTGTTTCTTGCGGGCTTTTTTCTGCTCTTTGGAAATAGCTTTGGTTTTCTTTAGGTTTAAGATGGTTGACAATAACATTGATACAATTTGAATTGGTAAATATACAAATAAAATAACTAAATAAATGTAATGACCACTCGTAATCATATCTCACGGTTTTTCAATTAAAGAAACTTGGCCAATAGTTGCCATTTTTAAGTCCCGTGCTGATTTAACCACGGTATACATCGCAATCAAGAACGGAATCGATAAGAAGGATGATCCAATTGTTGACAGCGGTGAAACCCCTTCCTTCCGATAAAGTTGCATCATTTCCATTTGTTGCTTTTGTTTTACCGTAGGTTCTTTTGAGCCCTTATATTTTGCCTGAATTTCAGCTTGCTTAATTTGTAATAATTGCATTTTATCTTGGTTTTTCTGTGCTTTTCAACTAAACATTAAGGTAATTAACCGCACCATTAATGAGGTAATAAAGATCGCCCCAATAATTCCTGCTCCGTTTGATAAACCACCAAAACCATCAATAATTTTAACCATTATCCAGGCAACCGGGAATACGAAACAACCATAGAAAGGAGACTGGGTCTTTGTAAAGGCTTCGGATCATGTTTGAATTCCTAAATATGAATATTCATAGATTTTTCCATCAACAATATGGAAGAAATGTTCTTTCCCCACATTAACCGTTCCCACTAAGATTTCAAAGAAAACCCCGGGTTTATAAACAGATTGGCCAGTAACATCAGTAATTTGTCACACGTTAAATTTACTTACCATCATCTGTCCACAGCCTCATAACATTGAAAGTAATAAAAATAAATATAAAATTAGCTTAGTCCACTTTCAGGTGATTGAGTATCAAGGCTTACGGTTTTTCTTCCCATCAGCAAAGATATAATCTCGGTAGTTCACAAAGTCCCCTCCTTTTCTATTTAATAATACTGTTTAAAAGTATGTTCTTATTATCTTCATAACTATTATTAAAATAATTCTTTCGAACAATAATTATATAATCATAACTATGAGAGGTGCTATAATCTATATTTAACATACTGCGAATTTGCCTTTTTATTTTATTTCTTATAACCGCATTACCTAATTTTTTACCAACCGAGATTCCGAATCGATGATAAGTTAAGTTATTCTTTTTATAATAAATAAAATATTCATTTGTTTTTAAAAGAGAACCCTTATTAATAATATTTTGAAATTCATGATTTTTCTTAACAGTAAATTTTTTTTTCACTATTGTAAAACCACAAAAATAAAGTAGTCAAAAAGCATTAGGCTGATAATACTTTTCTTCCTTTTGTTCTTCTTCTACTTAATACTTTTCTTCCTGATTCTGATTGCATTCTAGCTCTAAAACCATGAGTTCTTTTATGCTTAATTTTGCTTGGTTGTCATGTTCTTTTGATAAATAAGCACCTCCTTAATACATTAAGACATCATATAAATAATATAATAATTGTTGAAAAATATCAACGAAAATATTATGTTTTGTCTAAAAATTATTTAAAAATTACTAGATTTCTGAATTATTTTTTATCATAATAAAATATTTTATAAAAATAATTTTGTAAAATATTCCCAATATTATTGAAAATTAAAGAAAAATAGTTAATATAAAGGTAAATAAATATAGCAAATCTTTATTTTATTTATTGAAGAGAGGAGAACGGTTACATATGAAAAAGCTTTTATATATTAGTATGTGTGCAGCAATGTTAGGAAGTACTCCTAGTGATAAATTTTTTCTTTTTTTGTAAAAAATATCTTAGTTTATTGTTTTAAATTATAATATTATTAAGTAAATCAAAGAAAATTTTAGTAATATTGAAGAACAGGATAATTCTGTTCAGTTGCAAAAAATAGAGAAACACAATATTTCAGGACTTGTTTTAGCACCAATTAGAAACCTTGTGACCCTACTATGGTGATCCTGCTGAAATAGTATCTTACCAAATTTGACCACTATTAGCTCAACAAAATAAAATTTTTGCTGACAAAACACATTTTGAAGATTTTTGAAAAGATATTATAATGCCAAAACCAGATTACTACAGTGATTTTCTTTTGCAAATTACCGCAAAAACTAATGATGAATTATATACTGGTACCGTCCATGTCTTAGTAATGTTAGATAACATTACTGATTTAGGAAATATTATTCTTAAACCAATTACAGTAAGCAATTTAACAGATAATGATAAGCCTATCTTAAAAGACCTTATATACAAAATTAGGTGAAGAAAATCCAGAAAGTATTGATATTGTCAAATATTTTAGAAACCATGAAATGGAATTTCAAATTATTGGTAATAGTTATACAATTCCAGCTCCTAATGAAGACAAGACAAAAAATATTTCGTTATGATAACTGACTTATCTATCAGTAAATATTTTATAGAAACTACTAGTTTTTCTGTAGTTTTAAAAGTGACTGATAAATATCCAGAAATTGATTTAACTAAATTCCAATCATTATTTGATAATAATGCAAATGCATTACAATTACCAATTGATTTGGATAATATTACAAAAAAATATCCCTGAAACTTTATTACAAGAATTAATTTTAGGAATTAAAAATTCAACAATAAATTATTATCAATATGGGTTAGATTCTTTATATAGTTTTTTCGTTGAAAAAAATACTAATTTTAGTGCATATATCAGACCATTTAGCACGATGTTAAAAAATAATGCCATTAAAATTTTTCTTATTGCAAATAAATGGATTATTCAATGAGATGATTTAAAAACATATAATGTTCATGATTGGTATAATTTATATGCTAATCAGAATACAACAGGAATTGATTTTAGCATTCAAATAATTACAACTGGACACTAAAGCAAGGAATTTTAGAAAATAAAATGTTAACAATCCCGTAAATTCTGGTTATGATTTTAGGACTGATTATAATACTTTAGAGATTGGAAAATATAGTGAAAACCTATATGATTATGTTATAGATCAAGTTATTATGAAATTAAATTCTAAGTTTGAATTTTATATAATTCTGCTGATCCAATATTTAACAATAAAAATATTGATAAATATATTAGAATTGATGCTAAATTAAATAATAACAATTGATAATTCTTATGTAACAATTAATAAAACAGAAAATACAAAACAAAATTGATTAAATAACGTAAAACTAGGAAATACAAGTGGAAAATCTAACCAAATTATTTCTGATGGTAAATTTAAATCATCTTTCAAATTAAAATTTCGGCTAATTGCAAAATTAGAATCTATACAAAATAAAATTTTTCAAAATACTTCTATTAAATTAGGAAAACAAAACGATTATGCTAAATTAACAGAAAATCAAATTACTAATCCTAATATTAATTGAAATATAACTTTTAGTGATGATACTACAACTATGAATTTCAAAAGATTTATAGATTTAGGAACGGAACATATGTATAACATTAATGAAGATAGTAATTTTAAATCAATTTCAAAAGAAATAATTATTAAAAAATTAATTGATCAACATTTTTTACAACTACAATTTGAAAGAACAGCAGATAAATTTTTAAAAATAGCAAAAATTAATAGTGATATTATAGAGACAAAAATTGAATGGGGTGCATGTATGACAACTCAATTAGGACATTACTGACAAGACTATAAAAAATAACAACCTATGAAATTAGTATCACTGGCAAAAGTGATGAAATTCAAATAAAAATAACTGGAATATACTCAATGGTGGAAAATGGCAGCAAACTAATTTTATTTTGTAAAAAATAAGAAAATAAAATATGACTCATATTAATTTATGAGTTATATTTTATTGTTTTTTCAGGAATTAAATTATAAAATAGTGGAATTGTCATCTCCCCAGCTCAACAATTAACAAAATTAGAACTATGAAAATACTTTGTAAATAATTTAATAGCATCTTCCATTAATTTAGTGCCTTTTTTAAGATATATCTATTTGGTTCAATTAAATCTTCATCAATAATTCCTTCACGAATTGCTCATGGAGAAAAATAAATTCCTGTTCTAACTCTGTGAGCTGCAGAAACATCCTTATAAAAATTAGATGTCCCAACATATGTGTTATTAGATCATCCTTCAAAAGATTCAATTTCATATCAAAAACCAATTCTTTGATTTTCAAACTTATCAGGTACTCAGTAAGCCCTCCTTTGTTTATTTTTGTCAAACTGGGCTCAACCCGCTCAATTTCAGCTTCAATATTAAAGATCATCGATGATCTGATCTTTAATATAATCTGGATATTATTTATAAATATCAAAATCATTAAGATAATTACTAAAAGCACAATTTGTTTTATTATCTAAAATATTTAAAATTTGTCCAGTAAAATAATATGTTAAACGTAAATTAGCATTGTCAAAATAAGCATCTGCTGGATTTTCAAAATAAAGTGGAACATAAGTATATTTATTATATACATAATCAATAATAGTATTTGGATTATAGGGCAAATCAATTATAATACTACCATTCCAAGGACCAAAAAGATTTTTATCATTGAAATATACTATTTGTGACATTTCTTAGATGTATTTTTCTAATTGTAAATATTTTTCTTGATAATATTTTTCCGCAATGATTTCTTGACAGGAAGGATCTTCATTGTTACCAAACTTTGGTCTTTGGGAATGACAACTGATAACGGGTAATATTAAAGTTGTAGTTAAACATAGGAAAGTTAAAATCTTAAATAAATTTTTCATAAAAACCCTCCTTTTAATTATATAATACATCAAAAATAAATCTAATTATTATCAATAAACTAAGATATTTTTTACAAAAAAAGAAAAAATTCATCTTTAAGTTAAACTAAAGATGAATCATAAAATCTTATTTTGTATAATTTGGTGGCTGTTTAACAATTGTAATATCGTGGGGATGTGATTCTTTTAAACCATTGTTTGAAATTTCAACAAATTCAGCAGTTTTTTGTAAAGCGAGAATGTCTTTAGCACCACAATAACCAAAACCACTGCGCAGACCACCAACAAATTGGAAGAGAATATCACTAACTTTTCCTTTTAAAAGAACTCGTCCTTCGACTCCTTCGGGAACTAGTTTTTTATCTTTATTTTGGAAATAGCGATCAGCACTTCCCCGTTTCATAGCAACCAGTGAGCCCATCCCCATATATATTTTGTATTTTTTCCCATCAATTATTAACTCTTCACCGGGTGCTTCATCACTTGAAGCAAAAATTGAGCCCATCATAACGGCGTTAGCACCGGCTGCTAAAGCTTTAACAACATCACCAGAATATTTAATACCCCCATCCGCAATGACTGGGATATCTTTTTCTTTTGCAACTTCATAAACATTATTAATTGCACTAATTTGGGGCACACCAACTCCAGCGATAACCCGGGTTGTACAAATGCTACCTGGGCCAATCCCCACTTTTAAAGCACTAGCACCAGCATTAATTAAATCTAAGGCTGCTTGTTTGGTCACAATATTTCCCGCAATAATATCTAACTGTGGATACTTAGTTCGAATCTTCTTAACCATTGCAATAATACCATTACTATGTCCATGGGCAGAGTCAACAACAATAACATCAACATGACTAGCAACAAGTGCATCGACACGTTCTAAAGTTTCTGGACCAACTCCCACAGCGGCCCCAACTCTTAATCTTCCTTGGTCATCTTTACAAGCAAAGGGATATTCTTCTTTATTATTAATATCCTTAATCGTAATTAACCCGGTTAAAACATTATCATCATTAATAATTGGTAATTTTTCAATCCGGTTTTTTAACAAAATTTCTTTGGCAACTTCTAGACTAATATTTTCTTTGGTTGTTACTAAATTTTGAGAAGTCATATAATTAGCGACCGGCTCATTAAAATCTTGGCAAGCTCTGATATCACGGTTGGTAATAATTCCTAATAATTTTTTATTTTCATCAACGACTGGTAATCCAGAAATACGGTATTGCGCCATAATTTTTTCAGCTTCGTTAATATTAGCTGTTGGAGATAACGTAATGGGATCAATAATAAAACCCGATTCATTGCGTTTTACTTTTTCAACTTCTTCCACTTGTTGTTGAATTGTTAAGTTTTTATGAATAATCCCAATTCCTCCTTCCCGAGCAAGGGCAATTGCCATTTTAGATTCGGTCACGGTGTCCATTGCCGCTGATAAAAAAGGAATATTTAAAGTAATATTCTTTGTTAATTTGGTTGCTAAATTTACTTGGTTTGGTAAGACTTCTGATTTTTGGGGGACAAGAAGTAAATCATCAAATGTATAAGTTTTTCTAATTTTCATTTTACACATCACCTTTCTTTTTTTATTCAAACCTACCCATTATAAAACTAAAAAATTACATGTAAAATAAAAATTACATAATTTTACCATAGTAATTAATTTACGGTTAATTGTAGAAACACTAGACCATATTACTAGCTTATATAGGTATCCGATATTAAATTAGGTAAATTATAACAAAATAAAAAATAAATAAAATAAAAAATTAGTAATTCTCATTACTAATTTTAAAGTCAAATTACACTGTGATTGTCATTGTAATAACTGGGTTAAAAGTTTTATCGACAACAGTTTTTCCTTGATCATTTTTTTTATAAGTTAAAACTGTTAAAGTCATTTTAATTATATATCCTTCTTGTAAAGGCGTTTTATTAGTATCAGTAATATATAAAGTTACATCCTTACCTTCTTTATCTTTGATAGTAACTGGCACTTCTCATTTAACACTTTCACATTGGTGTAAATATTCAGCTATTTTTGTATTTTGAATATTATACCCATCAGCTATTGTTTATTTGTTATTAATTGAAGCTAATGTACTAATTAAATAACCTAAAACATCTTTGTCTAAACCTCAGCTAGCTGAATTATCTTTTGTAATTTTATTTAATTCTGCTAAACTTGTTTGAAATATTTTACCATCTAAAGTTGATGGATTTTTTTCTGATGGCTTTCCCCCATTACATGAAACAACTAATTAAGCACCAGTTGCTGTTAAAACAACATCTCCTAGGATCGCTTAAAAGCTTTTTTATTGATTTTTTTCTCCTTTTGTTTTTAAAAAAAATATATATCTTTCTTATTTTCTTAAAAATTAAAATTATTATTTTTAACTGTTTGTCAAAAATTACTACTAAAGTTTTGTAACATATCATCAGATAATTTATTATCTAGTTTAAACTGGTATTTATCTGATTTTAGCATTTGATAAATTAAGTTACTAATTTATTGATCACCTTTAACATAAATTCGTCGGTCTAAAAATAAATTGGAAATGTCATAATAAAATAGTTTATTAAAAGTAAGTTGATAACCAAAACTAGTTTTATTTAACATATTACTCTGAGAAGGGGGATTAAGCGGATCAGTTTCAAATTGAATTAACTGTTTTTCATTATTAATAGTAGTAGTCCATAAATTTAAATAATAAAATTTATTTTGTTGAACATTAAGCGGCAATTTATTTCAATTAAAACCATCCATATTAATTTCTAATTTCTCACTATTGACTTGGTCAGTTGCAACATAAAAGCCAGTTTTAGAAATCGGATATGGGATCATGGATAAATTATAAAGATAAGTATAACTTAGATTATTATAAACTTTCCCAACAATAAAATTATGAGCAAAACCAAACTTATTATAAACATTATTAACAAGATCATTATTAGTTTTAACTGGATCATCTTTAACAATATTTAATCCATAGTTTGGCATTAAACTAATAAGTGGCATCATTAATAATAAGATTAATTTTCAATAATTATTAATTCGTGGCATTATATCACGCCCATTCCAGAAAAACCAAGAAGATTATCATTTTGATCAGTTACAAAACCAATATAGGTATTAAGATTCATCTGATATTTTTTAATCATTGTGAAAAAGGTCTCATCAAAATTAGAAAATTATTGTTTAGTTCATAAAATATTTATTAATTCACTTTTTTGGTCAGTAGTTAACTTACTCCTAGTAGTATCACTCAAAAAATCATTCGTTATTGCAGTGGTAAAATCTGCTTTATTTAGTATGCATACTATAATCATAGATTAATTCAGCCGCTGGGGAATTTTTTAATTGGGCATTTCTTTCTAATGAAAAACTTCATGCATATCATCCAACAGTGGTGTCTGCCGAGATATTAGAATTTACTCAAATAAAATATTAGTAGAAGAACTATCAGTAATTGTAAAAAGCGAATTTAATACAAATTCTGATAATGTTAGTTGGTTCATTCACAATAACTGATATGAGGATAGATGTTGTTGTACATCAAGTGATAATTTATCTTTAATCTGATTAGTATTATCAACTAACTGACCATCATCGACCACACTATAAGCAGTTTTAACAATCGGATTATTATTTGTGTACAAACTATTTAAATCAAATGTATAAATCCGATTACCAAAAGCAGAATAATTAGCAATTAAACTAGTCCCATTCAGTAGTTTATTTTCCGCAGTATTAAATCATTTTAAAATTTCAGTATTAGGAGCTTCCGCACTAATAGGCGAATTACGAATCAGATTTGAATGATAAATACTTGGGGTTAATCCAATAATATTTGTTTCTCAGCAATATTAATAACCTTTTCATGTTATCACTTCCTTAAGAATTATAAACAGTATAATAACCAACGACACTATTGCTACCTGTCGAAATAATAATTGCCAAACTACAATCACTAACATTTCTAATATTAGCTTCCCAATTAAAAACTTGTCCGTTATTCATGGAATTTGCTATTATTGGTGCTAAATAAATAACTTGATCAACGGTAAAAAGCAAATCTTTAAAATCATTTAATAAAATATTTTCACAATCTAAAATATAATCCTGGCAAGTAATTAATTTTTTTAAATAATAATTTTTATACGCATAGTAAAATGTTCATAATAATTGTGATGTTTTATCCTCAGTGTGCGGAAGACTAAATTCATAGCGAGCCTCTTGGTTACCAGTAATATTAATAACATCATAACCATTTTCGTGGTCTTCGTTAAAAGAATTATCCTCAGTTTGGGGAATTGTTATACTAAATTCTTTTTTGATATCAATAATTTGTGTAAACATTGCATTATAATATTCAATTTTATTTTCAACCAAATGCAGTTGGTAAACTATTTTAATTTAAATGACAATCATCAATTATTAATAATTGATCATTATTAACTTCAAAAATTGTTTTAATCATATTAATTTGATTAGCAGTGAAAGTAGGGAGTAAAACATTTTTAATCACTGTTAAATCATAGGTAACATAATGACTTGACCCATTACGAAGATCAGTATTAAAAATAATATTACAATTATCATCGGTTGTTCCAAAGTGATTATTTAATAAGTTCACAGTACTTTTAATCGAAGGACTATTAGTTTTAAAATTATTATTGCCAATTCAACCCCCACCCAAAATTGGGAGAGTGAGAATGGTTAGTAGGATTTTTTTCATAAAAATAAACTTTAATTAAATTATTGTGGTCATACATGTACTAACACAACAAATAAAATAATTTCAAAACCAATCCCGAGCCCAGCATCAATGGCAGCAAAAATTTCGGCATAAATTCAGAAAATGATTACTACAACTCCAATAATAAGGCCAGTCACCCCTAAGGCTAATGCGCCTAATATTCTACTAATGATTGAACAATGGTAGCTAAAGCACAT